>DASYSV010000390.1:0-7577 GCA_036010185.1 Puia sp. | reverse complement strand
AACAGGTACCGAATTATCCCCTGCCGGCGGGTCTGTCGCTCAAGGATGGCAAAGACAGCAAGAGCGGCGATATCTTTTTTGCCCTTTCCGATGGTATTACGGTGACGCAAACGCAGACCACCAGTTTCCGCACCTTATTCGTCAATACGCCGACGGTGTCCGACGTCTCCTATGTGGAGGGCGTATATATGGCCCCGGATGCGACCAAGGCGGACGGTGTCGACCAGGCATTTCCCAATCCATCGACCGCGAGCTGGCCGACACTGGGTGCAAAAGTCAGCAAATATACCCCGCCGATGTCTCCAGGGCCCATCGATTATCCTACCGCCCGTCTGGGTTTCATTCTCGCCTCGAAAGTGTTGCTGATGGCTGAAGGCGTCCGAAAGGTGCATATCCGGCTTGCGTGCCGGTATACGACGCGCTGCAGCACCGCCGGTCTCAGCGATGAGATGGCCCAGCTGTTCATGAGCTATTTCGCCTCCGGGTGGCTGATCATCACGCAGGAATTGATAGATCGGGCGGTGATCCTGGGGATGGACAAGAAAAAGGGCGACAAGATCCGCGATCATTATCTCAAGGATCGTTGCCGCGAGAAGATCTGTGCGGATGACGACCAACCTTATTATCTGCCTTTCTTTCTGATAGAGATAAAGGCCCGCATTGAAAAATATATCATCGCATTTCGTGAAGGCGTGGAGATGATCGCCGAGCATAAAGACAGTCTCAGAGCGGAGTGGATGCGATTCCTGGAAGAAGAAGGCAAGCGTTTCGACATGGAGGTCTTCGAGCTGGACATCTGGAAGAGCCTCGTGATGCCGCAGCCTGTGTTCCAGCTGGCGTTCAGCGGGCCGAAGGGATGGGTCGAGCCCGCACATATAGCGATGGACATGGTTCCGGATGCGGTTTCCGGGGATTTTCAACTGAACCTCTATGCCCTGCTCGAAAAAGATCAGGATGCCGTCACATGGGCCGACAAAAAGGCATTGAAAGAAGATTTCGGTACGACCGATCCGCTGGTGAAGGTGCAATTGAACGATACCATCAAGATCCCGCTGGAAGATTTTCTCGAGGCAGCCGGCGTGAGCGCGGGGAGAGCATCCGATGACTGCTGTCTGAAGAATCTTCAGTCCGTCTGCGGCGGGTTGGTCTCCTTCTATACCTTTTTCCGCAATGTGATCGTGCTCGGTGAGGGGACCCACATTCGTGTTACCGTTTGTGGCGTAAAAAATCTCGTCGTTCAAAACGATGACAATGTTCTGAGCGCCAAAAAGCCTTTCACGCCGTTTGGCGTAAAGCCGGTGGTCCCCGACTTCAACACGCTGTTGGCGCCGCCGGATCATACCAGGCCGAACAGCTATAACCTAATCGGCCCCAATTTCTATATCGGCAGCGCCGAGGTGTTCCTGAAAAGATGGCACCGGATCAACGTCAATATCAACTGGAAGGGCGTTCCGAGATCGTTCTGGAATTATTACAGCTCTTATATCAAACACCAGCATGCCTGGCACCATCATCACCATTTCCCGAAACACCAGGTGAACCTCGCGTTGCTTCACAATGGCATCTGGGACAGGGAGACGGATCATCCCCACCTCCACCACAACCTGTTCACCAAACATTACAACCGGCACTTCTTTGCACATAGTGACGAGAACATTGGCGGCTGTCGCGACAAAGACGAATACCGGCACACCTTCCATCTCCGCCCGGACGATTTCGGTCTGGAGGGTCAGCTGAGCTACGATCCCACCTTTGCCCCCCTGACCAGCTTTAGCAACGGCGTCCTTAACGGTTATCTCCGGCTGACCATGGAGAACCAGGATTTCCTTCACAAGCTCTATCCCATTGTAATGGCAGACAAAATGATCGCGCGGGCCAAAAGAACGACGGCACCGCTGCCCGCACTGCCCAACGAGCCCTGGACGCCGACGATACTGGACATCGCCATCGATTATGAGGCGGGTGCGAATTCGGACGAGATGCAGCTGATACAGCTGTATCCCTATGACGGGACGTACTACAAGGCAGATATTAACGGGCAGCCGCCGCTGTTCGCCACTTTTTGCGACGAAGGCAACTTATTCATCGGGCTTTCCGGTCTGGTGCCCGGGGATGGGCTGAACATCCTGTTCCAGCTGGCTGAAGCGACGGCGGATACGGAAGACGGATCGGTGAAAGTCAATTGGCAATACCTGGCCAGCAATATATGGGAATCGCTGCGGACGGGTTTCGAAGTCCTGCAGGACAATACCAACGGATTGTCGACTACCGGGATCGTTCAGTACAGTTTCCCCAAGGATATCACCAACGACAATACCGTCATGCCGGCCGGCACATGGTGGCTTAGGGCGTCGGTCACCGGCGGCGCCGAAGCTACCAGTCAGACGATGGCGATCATCACGCAGGCCGCGCTCGCCGGCTTCGTCAACAATATTCAGCTCAACGATCAATCGCGGCCGGGGAATATACCGCTTGCGTCGGGGTCGCTTACCAAGCTGACCGATCCGGATCCCAATGTGCAAAGCGTGTCTCAGCCATATGCCTCATTCGGAGGTTCCGCGCCCGAGGCCTCGGGTTCTGCGTACAACATAAGGGTCAGCGAACAATTGCGTCACAAGGGGAGGGCGATACAGAAATGGGACTACGAACGGATAGTCCTGCAGCAATTTCCAAAACTCCTGCGGGCCAAATGTATAAACCATAGCTATGCGCTTAGCAACCAGCGGTACCGCTGGGATTTCCCGATGGCGCCGGGCAATATCATTCTCGCCGTCTTACCCGACCCGGCGCAGCTGGTCGTGGCCGATTCGCTGCAGCCTACGGCGCCCATGAGCATGCTTACCAGTATCGAAGAATTTTTGGCGGAGATCAAGTCACCTTTCGTACGGGTATTCGCGCGTAACCCGCGTTACGAGCCCATCGATATGTGTCTAAAGGTGGTGTTGCAGCCGGATATGAATCCAAAATTTTATGCGGCCCGGCTGGAAACGGACATCCGGAGCTTTATGGCGCCATGGAAGGGAAACACGGCCGCCTTTCAGTTCGCGCAACGGTTCTATAGCGCCGATCTTGTCAATTATATCCAGGGGCTGGATTATATCGACAAGCTGTTGCATCTCGAAATGGCGCACCAGGGCTCACCGATGAAGGATCCAATACCCGACTATCTCGACCCGCTGACGCCGCGGTCGATACTCGTCGCGGGCAAGATCGTCATTCATGTGGTCGCGGCCACTCGCAAACCCTTTTCGGCCGGCGGTAAAACGGGATCGACCACAAGCAAAAAAGAACCGGCGATCAACCCCATCATCTTGCGATCAATAAAGAAATAAATGGCAGGAAGCAGTAACGATACCGTCTTTATTAACCCCAGCCCGGAAAATTCGGGGTTCCCGCCGTACCTCGATTTTACGACGCTGCGTACGAATGCCATCAATTATCTCGGGCCTATCACCGGAAAGTATTGGACGGATTATAACGTGCATGATCCGGGTATCACTACGCTGGATGTCCTTATGTTTGCGATACTCGATCTTGGCTATCGGACCAATTTGCCAATTGCCAGCTTGCTGGCGCCGGGTTCGGCCGCGGATGCGGGTTCCGGAATTGCCGGGGCATCTTTGGCGACGGGCCCGGGGACGGCTTCGGGGACGAAGCCCGTCTCGATCGCGCATCATCGTTCGTGGAGGCATGGGCATTCATCGGCGGCGGGCGGTGCTCCGGCAGCCGATACCAATTTTTTCACGCCGGCCCAGGTATTAGGCTGCAATCCGACATCGATCCTCGACTACCGCAAATTGCTCATGGATCTCGAAGAGGTGCGCAACGCATGGCTGGAGCCCATGAAAGCGAGTCAGACGAAATACAACGGTCTTTATAAGATATATCTCGAGACCGAAAAAGACGAAGCTGATTTTTCCACTTCCGGCGAATGGCATAAATACAAGCAGGCGGTTCGTCTGGAGGTGCAAAAGACGCTGCATGCGTTCCGTAATCTGTGCGAGGATTTCGAAAAGATAGTTTTCCTGAAGCGAGTACACTTCGGCGTCAACATGGACATCGAGATCGTCCCGGGGACGGACACCGGCGTTGCCTACCAGGCCCTTGTCGCCGCATTATTTGACTTTTTCTCGCCCGTCCCGACATTTTATACGCTGGGTCAGCTGACGGCAAAAGACGTTTCGCTCGCCACGATATTCGAGGGCCGGCCTTATACGGGACGTCCCAGTCACGGGTTCCTGCTCGACGAGGACATGCCCGATCGTCCCTCCGGTGATCAGACGATCTCAAAATCGGTGCTGGTCCAGACGCTGCTCGGATTGCTCGGAGTCGCGGGCATCAACACCATCAAGACCATCCGGTCGCTGGAATTGCTGGATGAAAATGGCGACGTGATGAGCTCCACCGGCGGAAAATGGGAATATCCTTTACCGCCCGATTCATTGTCTGCCTTTTCGCTATCCGTGTCCACCTTCCGCTGGTTTCAGAACGGACAGCTGCTTTCGACTCAGCTGGGTTCCTACAACGCCGTGTTGGTCATGAACTCACTTCATTCCGGAAAAGTGATCTATCCGGCGGGATCGGCGGCACTGGATGCGGCAGCACCCTATGGCTCGCCGTTAGCAGGTCTGGGAGATTACAATTCTATCCAGAACGATTTTCCGCAGGTGTATGGCATCGGTGTCGGCGGACTGCCTCCCACGGCCTCTGCCCTGCGCCAATCGCAAGCCTGGCAATTCAAAGGCTATCTATTGTTCTTCGATCAGCTGCTGGCGGACTACCTGGCACAGCTGAGTAATATCCGGCAGGTGTTTGCGATGAATGCGCCGTCCGGCGGGTCTACCTCGTTCGGAGGAAACCTGGGCTCGGTGCCCGATCTGGATATGCTGTTGCGTTTCCCTCCGTCCGATGCGGCCGGAGGAGCCACGCTGTTATTCCCAGTGGCCGCCAAAGATTGGAAGCCCCTTGTCACGGCCAAAACGGAAGACCCGGGCGCTCAGGGGGGAACATCCACCGCGAAGGTGAATGCACCGGTGCCGGCGGCAAAGATCGACGCACTTTCCCCCTATACCTTCGGATCATCAGTGGAGAGAGATGTTGCACTTGCAACGACCATCGTCCTTTTCTCCTCGGCGCAGCTAACCGTGCAGACCATCCAGCTGGATAGTGGCGGATGGAAATATTATCTCGCCGGCACCGGGGACGTCTTTGTCCTGGTGAGCAAGAATTCTTTTACCAACAAGGCCGGTGCATTGGGCGAGGCGGCCACCGTCCTGTACATCGGTGGCTATAAAGAGAATTATACATTGGTCTCGCTGGGCGAGATCAGCTCCTATACCTTCAACCTGGCGGCGAGCGGCGCCGCCTACTATCAGTATCTCCAGTCCATTTTGGAGAAACCGCAGGAATATACCGAGCGGAGAACGGCATTCGTAGAACATCTTCTGGCACGATTCTCAGAAACCTTCGCCGACTATGCCCTGCTGGAATCCGGGTTCGCGTCGCCGGCGACCATCGGGCAAAACCAGCTGGAATTGATGCAGCGGTACCTTAGCAAATGGCCGGAATTGAGCGCAGACAGGGGAAAGGCTTTCGACCTTCGGATGGACGGATGGAGAAGCGGCAATATCAGCGGTCTTGAAAAAAGGTTCAAGGCAGAGTGTGGGATCGCCGAACTGCGCCGGCATGATCTCTGTCATTTCGAGGTGCAGAAAATGGACGAGCGTTTCCATATCGCCTTTACCCTGGCGGAGGAAGAGCTCTTCACCTGTAGCGAGCCGTTGAAATATGACGAAGCCGTCCCGGCCGTCAGCTCGCTTTTCACCGCGTTGTCCGATCGCGACAATTACCGGATCATTCACAGCACGGCAGCATTCGGCTATCGTGTGGAAGTGGATTTTTATGGTAGCCTTACGGCCCGATCGGTCAGGATATGGCCGGATCATGCGGGTGCGGCGACGGCGGTCGATACCCTGTACCGGATGTTGCAAATATCGCCGTCAAAAGGGGACAGCGTGATCAGCGAGTACCAGTACCGCGCGCAGTTGCTGGATCATCAGGGTCGCATCATGCGCACCGCCATCGACGGATTCATCAGGGAGCAGGAGGCCTTCGAATATGGCATCCACCATCTCGGCCGCATCAACGATGAAGGGATATGGACACCCGATCAACCAGTTCCTATCGGCCCGCTATACCCCAACAGCGATCCGGAGCCAGGTTCGCGCCGGTGGATAGATATCGACGGCTTCAAGATCTATCCCCGCCAGAACGTACTGGGCCGTGGTAAAGCCGACAGGTGGAGCTTCGAGGTGCTCGACGGGGACAACAGCTTCCGGTTCGAATCCACCCGGGATTTCGATACGGAATCAGCGGCCATAGAAGCCAGTTATCAGCTATTGCATTTCCTGTGCGAGACACAATACTATGCCATCCGGCAAGAACATGAAGATTGGTATAAGATCGTGATCCGTGTCGGAGATGTCATTTGGGCCAATGGAGAGCCGGACTATGACAGTGAATCGA
Organism: Puia sp.; assembly: GCA_036010185.1. GTDB lineage: Bacteria > Bacteroidota > Bacteroidia > Chitinophagales > Chitinophagaceae > Puia. The sequence continues at coordinate 1,052 of DASYSV010000390.1, read as the reverse complement.
GCGCGCGCGAACGGATACCGCTGATGGTCTCGCAGGCGCGGCTGCATTTGTATCGCCTGGATGTGATCTCCCGGCCAAACCAGTGGAAATTCCTTTTCTATTTGGGTATGCCCGAAAGAGGGAGCATGGTTTTCGAGAGCGTGCAGTCCTTCGGGACGCAGCATGAGGCAGTGGCGGCGGCGCGCGTCTTCCACGACGCCGGGCCGGATTGGAGATGGCGCGAGTCTGAAGAAGGGTTCTACCTCGAGACCGGGCTGCCCGATGGCGAACGCCTGGTCTGTTTCCATGCCGGCGGCGTCGGGGTCCATTCGGGCGGATCCTCCGCCCATTTGCGCTATTTGCTGGAGACCAAAGAAGGTATTTACAGATTGGCAGCGGGGGATGAGGAGCTGGCGCGTCGCATGGTCATCCCCGATGAGACCTCGCGGGAAGGAGCCTATATATATCGGCTGGTGGACAAGGATCATCCGTGGGCCGTGCATCCGATGATGCGTCATGAAACCCGGCCGGAGGCGGAAGCGCTCCGGGATCGGCTGATCGCGAAGGCGGTGCAGGGATATGTCTATCTCGAGATCAGTCTGGGCGACGATGACATACGAACAGGATCGACGACCAACGGCGCTCAAAAATTCTATTACCGGCTGAAGTGCCGCAACAATTATTTCTCCCGCATCGGCATACCGGCGCATGGCGGCAAGCTGGTATTGTTCGAGAGTGTGGACGGTTTCGACGATGGCGATAAGGCTCAGACAGCCTTCATGCAGACCTACCTGTCCATCCTGCAGAAGGCGACCGATCCCGAAAATTATGGAGATGGGAAATACATCGCTTTGAGCGACCGGGATTCGATCCCGACGGACGATGATCACAAGCCGGTGGTACTCGTACCAGCCGAAACGCGCGAAGCCTTCCTGCAGGCAGGTCTCGATGTGGTAGATGAGTTGGTAAAGGCTGCCTTGTCCTATCCGATAAGGCTCGCCGACCATGCGACGCGTTACCGTTTCATTTTGGGTAACGAAGGTCACACGGACTGGACAAGTGTCCGCGACTAC
>DASYSV010000345.1:0-4696 GCA_036010185.1 Puia sp. | reverse complement strand
GTCACCGCGCCTGTGGTGAGCCCCGTTGCTTGTGCCAGGGCCCCCGCGGTGGACGGACCCATTTCCATCAGATAGTCGAGACACTCCGCGTCAGTTGCGTTGAGACCGGCCTCCTGCGATATGTTTTGTTGCAGCATCAGCGAGCTTCGCGTAAATATTCGGATCTCCCACATCAGGTCGAATACTTCTTTGGGTGGTTTCACTTCTTTTGGCATCAGGCCATTGCTTTTTGTTTGTTTATACGAATACCCAGCAGGATCAGCAGGATCACCGCGATGATATTGGAAATGATCTTGAAATAAAGGTCCGCGCCATACGTGCCGATAAATCCGATCTGACCCGCTGCCATGGAACCGATGATCGTACCGCAAGATAATCCGAATTGGTGTTGGATGTTCCATCCCGGATGGCTGGTATAACGGGGCAAAATGAGGATGGGGATTAAAATGAGCAGCACGATGGGGACCGTAACCGCGATCCATTCGGGAAAGGCCGGGTCCGCGCCGAAGCCCAGTAAGACGAGACCGAAGAGGATAGCGGCCCATACTCCCCCGACGATGCCCAATGCAACCGGGCCTGGTGGTGTCATAGGTTTTACCCGGGGTTGTTTGATCCTGAAGGCCGCCACGATGAGCAACCCCATCCCGGCGACAGATAAGAGTATGGCGGATACAGGTGGTCGGTAGGCTTCGAGATGGAAGATCTTGACTCGCGCGATCTGTGTCCAGGAGAACCAGGCCAACAACGATCCCAGCAGCAATAGGGGGATAAGAACGAACCACCCGGGTTTGGTGATCCATGGCAATTGCCGGCGGTCGGGATAGATCATCTCGACGATGGCGATAGAGAGAAAGACCACGAAAACGGGTTCATAGATGAGCGCCCATAAGAAATAGACATAGTTGACGCCGAACGCTCTGGCATAGGTGAGACCTTTGAGATGGATGACCATGGGGGCCAGAGAGGTCTGCTGAATGAGGCATTCTTCGGCGACGGCCAGCGCCAATCCCAAAAGTACGAGGCTTGTCCAGCCGAGTCCGAATCGTCTCAGCGCTTCACGGATCAGGAGGGCGCAGATGCCCCATACGCACATTTCGATCGGCAGGACGAAGATCGAACTGAAACGGGTCGCTCCGGGGAGGATCTCTGCTAAGAGTGGGCCCATGAGCATCAGGATTATTGCCGGTGCAAAAACCCCTTTTTTCGAAGGTGAGGTTGAGGCGTTCATTTTATCTTAATTTATAAGTATCTTAATGATTAAGGTAAATGTAGAAACTTCTTTTGAAATCTCCAAATCGGTGTCGAAATTGTCCGAATAGGCGTTGAAATTGTCCGAATCGGTGCCGATTTGATACCTTCTACGTAATCGGTTGCGCTGCTGAGTTACTGCACTTTATACAGGTTATCCTGTAGTTGGGTGCAATCGGTTGCAACTTTTCATCCAACTTCACTAAATTTAGATACACTAACAAAATTTGCCATTTATGAAACCAAACACGATCCTCCAGCAGGTGGCCGGGAAGGTTACCCTGGGCACAGCACTTCTTTTATTCGTCACCGGCTCGTCTATCCTGACCGGATGCAAAAAAAACAGCTCACCGTCTTCAAAACCCGCGGGGACACGCCAAACAGGCTACGTTCTCGACAATACCCAACCGACAGGCACGGGTACCAGCAACGGCTTCTTCTGGAGCTTGTATGATGAGGGAGGGACATCCAGCATCACGCAGGGCAGCGCGGGTAATTTTGCCATCAGCTACAGCAATGTCACCGATGTAGTCGGGGGCAAAGGCTGGAACCCGGGCTCCGCAAGAACCATCGGCTATAACGTAGGCGCATTGAGCGGCAGCTATAATTTCGTCGGCATCTATGGTTGGACGACCAGCCCGCTGATCGAATATTATGTCGCCGAGCTGGGCAATGTATCCGGCGGAACACAGGTCAACACGGTCAGCAGCGACGGACATACGTACAGCTTTTATAAATTTCAGCGTGTGAACGAACCTTCGATCATCGGCACGGCTACGTTCTGGCAATATAAAGACAACTGGGGCGGATCGTCCACCAAGGCGAACCACTCGGTCACCATGGCCAATCACATCAACAATTGGAGGAGTCACGGGGGGCAGGGTTTCGGTTCGTACAACTACCAGATACTCGCGCTGGAAGCATATGGCGGAAAGAGCGGATACATCAACGCTACAGCCTGGTAAGACTTGAAAAGACAATTCATCCTCCTGATACCGGTGATCCTGCTTGCCGCGAGCTCGTGCTCGCGGCAGGCGAAGGAGGATCTTGTATTCGTCAAAGGCGGAGCTTTCCGCAAGACGGAGATGCCCGACTTTTACATCGGAAAGTGTGAGGTCACACAGAAAGAATGGACCGGGGTCGTTGGAAATAATCCTTCCACCTTCAAAGGCGATGAACTGCCCGTGGAAACGGTCAGCTGGTACGACTGCGTCGATTATTGTAACAAAAGGAGCCTCCGGGAAGGATTGAAACCTTATTATCACATCGAAAAAGATAAAAAAGACACGGCTAATACGAACCCTCTCGATTCGGTCAGGTGGACGGTCACGGTCAACCACGATGCCGACGGCTACCGGTTGCCGACGGAGGCGGAGTGGGAGTATGCCGCACGCGGAGGACAGCTGAGCAAGGGGTATGCTTACAGCGGCAGCAATAACCTCGAAGAAGTCGGATGGTACTGGAGGAACTCCGGGGACAATTATCTGACAGGGGGCTGGTCCTGGCCGGCGCTGGCGCAAAACAATAACAAGACTCATCCGGTTGGAAGCAAGGCGCCCAACGAACTGGGACTTTCCGACATGTCGGGAAATGTCCGGGAGTGGTGTTGGGAATCGCGTGCCGGTGATACTACCGGCGAGGCACAGGGCCGGATCTGGAAGGGTGGGGGATGGATGGGAGCCGATTTCTGCTGCGAGCCGTCTTTCCACGCATTGCACCAGGCGAATGGTAAAGGTCCCGATCAGGGGTTTCGGTTATGCAGGAGCAATATTCCACCGATCACGATCAAGCCCCAATAAATATATTTGAAGAAGGCATTCCCCCGCAACCGCCGGTTGAGATATCTTCCCGCAAAAATCGCCGGAAAAACGGCGGGTAAGCAATAAAGGAAGTCGTTCACTACCGCCCGGTTCAACATTCCTTGTGTGCCAAAGCCTATCAATCCCAAAAAACTCACCGGTAAAAAATAGGCCTGCAGCGTGGCCCTGAACTGGGCGGGACTCCATTGGCGCATATTCCCATACACCACCAGGGGCGGGCCGTTGAGACCATACGCACCTCCCAGTACACCCGATAGGAACCCGCAAATGAACAACCACCAGCGACTGTCATGATCCTTATGCCGATTGCTTTTCCTTTGCAAGGCGTATATACTGTTCCCGATGATCAGCAACCCCAAAAAGATCTTTACCCAGTATTCATTACCATAGGCGAGCAGCGCCAAACCGAAAGGGATCCCCAACACGGCGAAGAGGATGAGCCCCCTGGCGCTTTTGAACTGGATATGCTGGCGATCCTGCAGCACTATCACCAGGGCTACCAGCACGGACATCAACACCGCCAGCGGGACCGCTGCATCGAGGGGGATGAGCAAGGCGAACAGCGGTACGGCTACCATCGACTCTCCAAAACCGAAGGTTGAGCGAACCAGGGTAGCGAGAAAAGCGATCAGGACGATTGAAAGAGTGATCATAAATTGCCCCTCTTCATCTCATCCACCGCATGATTCGCGGCGCGCGCGGTCAGCGCCATGAAGGTCAGCGATGGATTCTGATTGCCGGTCGATGTCATACAGGCGCCGTCGGTGACGAACACATTCCTGCAGGTATGGAGCTGGTTCCATTCGTTGAGCAGCGAGGTCTTCGGGTCCTTACCCATCCGCACGCCACCTACTTCATGGATATCCAATCCGGGGTTTTGCCGGGTGTTATTGCTCCTCACCTCCTTACAGCCGCCGGCCTCGAGCATCTCGCTGCCCCGCGCCATAAAATCCGCGGCCATGCGGTCATCGTTATCATCATAGGCGATGGAGGTGATCAGCTGCGGGATGCCCCATTCGTCTTTCAGATCGGGACTGAGACGAACATGGTTCTCGAACTTGGGAATGGTCTCGCCCTGCATTCCCATCCCCACCCACCAGGGACCTGGCTCCGTAATCGAGCCCTTGAAATCCGCGCCGATGCCGTCCCGGCCTTTACCCTGCACCCAGCCCGGCCGCGATGCGCTGAAATAGCTCATATATCCCCGCCGGAAACCGAGGCCCTCATCACGTCGGAGGTTGCGGAAGTTGGGCATGAATACCTCGGTGGGCCGCCGGCCGTAATAGTAACCGTCGGGATAGCCGTCGAAAACACCGTATACTGTTCCACGGTAGTTATGAAAGGCGATGTAATGTCCCAGCAGGCCATTGTCGTTGCCAAAACCGTTTGGAAAACGGCGGCTCTTCGAGTTGAGCAGGATGAGGTTGGTATTGAGACAGGCGGCATTGACGAAGATGATGCGGGCATGGTATTCCGTCGTCGTTTTGGTGTGCGCGTCCACCACCAGCACCCCGCTTGCCTTGCCTTTGGTCTCGTCATAGAGGATCGAATGCACGACGCTAAAGGGCTGAAGGGTCAGCTTGCCGGTCTTCATCGCCCAGGGGATCGTGGAGGAATTGCTGCTGAAA
>DASYSV010000318.1:0-6461 GCA_036010185.1 Puia sp. | reverse complement strand
GTTTAGGATAGAATGAGAGGTAAATAGTTGACTGATTCCAAATTATACTTTTTCCTGTAATTTTAGTTCGAAAACCACCTCAATCAAATTATGAAGCGAATTTTGATCATAGACGACGATATGGATATGTGCAATTTGCTTGGCCGTTTCCTGCAAAAAAAGGGATTTGAGACGGAAGCAAGCCACAGCGGCGGCAAGGGCATACAAAAATTCAAAGAATCCAAATTCGATGTCGTACTATGTGATTTCCGTCTGGGTGACAAAGAGGGTAGAGAAGTTTTGCGGGAGATCAAGAACGTCGATCCTTATGCCATTGTGATCATCATTACCGGATATTCCGATATCAAGACCGCCGTGGATGTGATCAAGGCGGGCGCATTCGATTATATCACCAAACCGCTGATACCTGAAGAAGTGCTGAATGTCATCGGCCGCGCGCTGCAGCAATCCGAAGCAGGTGATACACCCAAACCCACGACGGCCGTGCAAGCCATGCGCAAGCCTGGCAGGAACATTCCGTCCGATGATGAATTCCTCGTGGGCCAGTCGCCTGCCACCAAAGAGTTGTACAGGCAGATCGAATTGGTCGCACCCACAAACTATAGTATCATCCTGTATGGGGAAAGCGGCACCGGAAAAGAGGTCATTGCGCGTACGATCCACCAGAACAGCGCGCGAAAGGACAAACCCTTTGTCGCCATGGATTGCGGTACGCTTTCGAAAGAACTGGCCGGCAGCGAACTGTTCGGCCACGTGAAAGGAGCTTTTACCGGCGCATTGGGTGATAAAGAAGGTCATTTCGAACTGGCCAACGGCGGCACACTCTTCCTCGATGAAGTAGCGAATCTTTCTTATGAGATCCAGGCCGCTCTTTTGAGGGTCATCCAGGAAAGGAAATTCAAACGTGTCGGAGGCGTCAAGGAAATGGAAACCGATGTACGCATCATCGTCGCTTCCAATGAGAATCTGCAGGAAGCCTATCGGAAAGGACGTTTCCGGGAAGACCTTTTCCATCGGTTCAACGAATTCTCGATCGTATTGCCTGCCTTCCGTCACCGCAAAGAGGACATCCCTCTCTTCGCCGAATTCTTCCTCTCGAAGGCGAATAAGGAGCTGAATAAGGAAGTCGAAGGTTTCGAGCCCGAGGTCATGCAGATATTCATGAATTATCCCTGGCCGGGTAATCTTCGCGAGTTCAGGAATGTCATCCGGCGCGCGGCGTTACTTACCTCTTCGGGCCGTGTCAATGCGCGGGTGCTGCCCGCTGAGATCGTAGATACCAACACCTATTCGCAGAACTTTATACCGCAGCAATTGGATGTTCCCATCGTGGCGGCGCCGCATCATCCCATCGCGCACAAGGACACCGATCTGAAAAATGCCGCCGCACAGGCCGAATACGACACGATCATGAATGTGCTCAAACAGGTGAATTACAACAAATCGAGGGCGGCCGAGATCCTCAAGATCGATCGGAAAACACTGTACAATAAGATCAAAAGCTATCAGCCTTAGCCGCCCCCACCGCCATCCAGTCCGCCTTAGTACACGATAATGTCGACCTTCTCCGTCGTGTGTGCGCTGAAATAACCCAGCGCGCCGCCCTTGATATTGGTCGCCGGGTTAGTCGGCGTCGCCGACTGGAAGTTGTTGTTGCCGGCTACATTCATCAATTGAAAGAAATAGTTGTAAATGTTCCTGTCGATGCAATTCATCGTCAGCCTGAGTGTATCTCCCGGAGCAAAATAGGCGCTGTCATTATACAGCGGATACCGGATATACCTGCCGTCCGAGAGTCGATCCTCCAAAACGAAAATATCGGGTATCAGCCGGCTGTTGACGGTCTCGGAGAGCTGGTAATAATCGGCAATACCGGGCGGGTCCTGGAATCCTGCCACGGCATTGATCTCTAATTTATTGTCGAACCCGATGTTTTGCGCGAAGGTCACCGAATCCAGTTTGACGCGCTCGGGCATGGTCGATAAGGCCGTATACTGCTTTCCTTCAATCGTCACATCGAGCCGATAGGTATGATGCGGCACTCCTCCCACCTCGATACTTTTGTACAGCCCCGGGCTCGCCTCCACCATCGAATCGCTGATCCCGTTGGTAGTGTCCGTCAGCAGGACGACGGCATCCGTCACCGGCGGATAATCATTGCTTGCCGAAAAATCCACGGTTTTACTGATCCTCACAAAATATGGAGCCGGACCATTGGTCACCTCGCCTTCGATGACGATCTGGGGTGCGACGCTGTTGAGATCCACCTGGATAACCTTTTTGCATGCCGCTATCGCGAGGGCGCATATGGCCAAAAGGAGGAGGGTTGGTCGTTTCATCGGTCAGAATTTAAAATTATAGGTTACGGACGGTACAAAACGGAAAAGCGCATACTGCACGGCCTGGGTCTTCGACGGATCGTCGGGATCGTTCTGAAAAATGATGCTGTAGGCATTTTCCCGCCCATACAAATTGTACACGGAAAACGTCCAGCTGCTTTCGAATTTCTTTTTCTTTTTCCCCTGCAATGTGGCTGCGACATCCATCCGGTGGTAGGCCGGCATGCGATAGGCATTTCGTTCGGTATAATAAAAGGCGGTCATCCCGCCCACCTGGTATTTGCCATTCGGGAAGGTGACGGCGCTACCGGTATAATATACCCAGGTGGCCGACAGCGTCCATTTGGGGCTGGCCTGGTAAATGCCGACCAGCGAGACATCATGTGTCCGGTCCTGTTTGGCGGGATACCAGTTGTTCCGATTGATACCGTCGATCTTCAGCTCGGTGCGCGAAAGGGTATAGCTGATCCACCCGGTGAACTTCCCCGCTTTCTTCTTCAGGAAAAGCTCCAGGCCATATGCCCTGCCCTTTCCGAACAACAACTGCGACTCGACATTCTCATTGGCGATGAGCTCTGCCCCGTTGCGGTAATCGATCTGGTTCTGCATCGATTTATAATAGGCTTCGACAGAAAATTCATAACGATCGTCACGGAGATTACGGAAATAGCCGATCGACTCCTGGTCGGCGATCTCGGGTTTCACGTTGTTGCTGCTGGGTATCCAGAGATCGGTAGGGTTCGATGAGGTAGAATTGGACAACAGGTGCAGCACCTGGCTGTTACGGTTATACGATATCTTGAGCGAGCTGGTCTGGTTGATTTGAAAACTCAGCGACGCCCGGGGTTCGGGATTGGTATACGTGGTCACGATGCTGCCGGAGTTGTATTGCGTGGAATCCTTCGTATTGCCGGATGAGTCATAGGTATAGAATTTGCCCGGCCCGAGTACGAGGAAATAGGAGGCTCTGAGTCCGTAATTCAGATGCCATCTGTCCGAAGGAGACCATTCGTGCGAGATATAGAGGGCATTCTCCAGGCTGTATTTGTTTTGAAGGGTCAGCGGGTTGAAGCTGGACCCCGGGGACGCGGAGATGATACCCGGCGCCATCGCATGATGGATCACGCTGAAGCCGAAATCGATCTTATTGCCGGCGTCGACGAAGTATTGCAGGTCCTCCTTCAGATTGACATCGCGGATATTCGAGGTGAACCCGATATCGTTATTGGCCGAATTGATCTTGATCTTGTAGCTGTATTTGCTATAGATGAGAGATGTATTGGAGAAAAGCCGGCTGTTGAAGACATGGTTCCAGCGGGCGGTGCCGGTGGCATTCCCATAATCGATGCCGAAGGTGTTGGCGAAGGAGAGATTGTCGCGGCCGAAATAGCCGGAGAGATAGACCCGGTTGTTTTCGTCGAAACGGTAATTGGCCTTGATGTTAAGATCGTAAAAATAAACGCTGTTCTGGTTGACCGAAGAATCCGGGGATATTTTGAGGAACACGTCTGCATAGGTGCGTCTGCCGCTGATGGAGAACGAGCCGCGGTCCTTTACGATAGGTCCCTCGGCATTGAGACGTGTCGAGATGAGCCCTATTCCTCCGCCGAAATGATACTCTTTGTTATTGCCGTCATTCATTTTGATATCCACGACGGACGACAGACGTCCCCCATACTCCGCCGGCATGCCGCCCTTGTAGACCGTGATATCCTTGATGGCGTCCGAATTGAAGGTGGAAAAAAAACCGAGAAGATGCGAAGGGTTGTAAACCGTGGCTTCATCCAGCAGGATGAGGTTCTGATCCAGACCGCCCCCGCGGACATAGAACCCGCTGTTGCCGTCGCCCGCAAACTGGATGCCGGGCAGCAGCTGTATGGTCTTGAGGACATCCTTTTCTCCGAAAAGTACCGGGACATTCCGGATCTCGCGGGTGGTCAGTTTCTGAACACCCATCAATGCCCTGGTGACGTTCTCGTTCTTTTTCTGTGCGCTGACGACGACTTCCGTGAGCGCGCCGCCTGCCGTCGCGAGGTCCACGGGGAGACCGATGTTTTGATCCAGCCGGACCGGAATGCTGTCCGGCTCATAGCCCGAAAAGCTGACAAGGAGCGTATATTTCCCCGGCGGGGCGCTGATGGAATAAAAGCCGTAGGCATTGCTGGCGATGCCGGACCGGGGGATTTCCAAAAGACTGACCGAGGCCCCGATCAGTATCTCCCCGGTCTTTTTGTCCCTGATGGTGCCGCTGACGGTAAAATGCGTCTGCGCGCTGACGTTAACACCGATGGAGGACAGCAGGAGAAGCAGTGTGACTCTTATCATACAATTCGCAAAGATAGCCTACATTGCGCTAATGAAACCAACCGTTTGGGGTATCCTCGGTCCCGGAAAGATCGCCCGGAAATTCGCCCGTGCGCTCACCATGGTCGAAGGAGCCCGTCTGGGAGCCATCGCATCCAGGGACGCTGCGAGGGCTGCCGCTTTTGCTAAGGAGCACGGCGCGGAAAGGACCTGGTTACACTACGAAGAGCTCGCTTCGGACCCCGGCATCGATGCGGTCTATATCGCCACTCCGCATGGTTTCCATGCGGAACACAGCCTTCTTTGTCTGCAACAGGGGAAGGGCGTGCTTTGCGAAAAGCCCATGGCGCTGTCGGCCCTCCAGGTCGGCGCCATGATCGAAGCCTCCCGTATTCACCAGGCTTTTCTCATGGAAGCCATGTGGACAAGATTCCTGCCTTTGACGCGCGAGGTTCTCGCCCTGGTCGCTTCCGGCCGCATCGGTACGGTAAAATATGTCCGCGCCGATTTTGGATTTTTGGCGCCTTTTAATGAAACGAGCCGGCTCTATGATCTCCGGCTCGGCGGCGGGTCGCTGCTCGACATCGGCATCTATCCGTTGTATCTCTGTCTGCAATTATTAGGCGAACCCGATGGCATCGTCGCCGCGGGACGCCTGTCGCCGACAGGCAGCGATGAGACCTGTCATGCTTTGTTGCAATACGCCCATGGCGCTACCGCCGTCGTGAGCAGCACGCTGGCCTGTCAAACTTCGCTGACGGCGGAGATCGCGGGAACGGAAGGCATGATCCATATCCCCGGGCCCTGGTACAGGAACGATCGTTTTGAATGGAACAGGACAGGCGAGGCTGTTCAGCAGGTGCAGCTGGAACCGATGGTCAATGGTTTTGAATACCAGATCCGCGAGGCGATGGAATGTATGGAACAGGGAAGGATCGAAAGTCTTATGCTTCCGCATTCCTTCAGCCTGCTGATGAGCAGGACGATGGATGAGATACGCCGGCAGATCGGCGTCGTCTATCCGGGAGAATAACCGGAGCCACCGCGCTGCCTCACAGCGAATGCCGCAGCGTCAGGTAGAAAGGAACCTCCTCCTGTATATGGGTATTTTCGAGTATCTGCCGCGCCGCCATGACGCCCATTTCCCGAAAGTCGGTGGATATCGTCGTAATGCCATTCAGGATGATCTTTTTCAACGGAGTCTCGTTGTAGGAGATCACGCCGACCTCGCGGCCCACAGCCAGCTTCAGCGAGATGATCCGCTCGATCAGTACGACAAGGTCCTCTTCCATGAGATTGATATACACCTCTCCCTCCCCTATCGGCTCGTCGGCTATCGAATGCACCACCTTGTAGCTGAAGGCATATTCCTGGCAAAATCTGCTGCAACCCTGTAGTATCTCCACCGGCTGATAGGTATGGCTCGGGAAGATGATCTTGACTGTATGATATTTGCCCAGCTGATCGCGCGCTTTTTCAAGGGCGGAATAAATGTCCTGTCCGAAATTCTGGTACACGGCCGCAAATTCACCGGTGATGCCGGGGATCTTTTTATCCAGCACCAGCAGCTTGTCCTTGGGAAGACTATTGATGATATCGGGCGCCCTTTCTCCGCCTTCCAGGAAATGGGGGATGATGACATAGTGCGAATAGTCCTCTTTAAGATCGCTGAGCAGTTTCTTGAAAAGCCCGAAATCGTTGTTGTAGATGTAGAAATCGACGACGGCATACTCCCCCAGCGAGGCGATCAATGCGTCGTAGAGTATCTTTTTGTGCGCGCTGAGCTTATTGAATAGCAGGAAGATCTTGAGGGTCTGG
>DASYSV010000303.1:0-7013 GCA_036010185.1 Puia sp. | reverse complement strand
AGGTAGGCGACGATTTTTATCATTGCGGATCGTCCTTTCATTTCACCCCTTATCTTCCCATCTATCACTCCAAAGATCTCGTCCATTGGGAAGTGATCGGTCGGGTGGTATCGCCTTCCATGGCCGACTCTTTCGTGACGGATCGGCCCTCGGGTGGTATTTGGCAGGGGGCTATCACTTATTTCTATGGTTCGTATTGGATCTATTTCTCTGCGAACGGTCAGTGGTTTTGCAAGGCAAGCTCGCCCGCGGGGCCCTGGTCGGCGCCCGTGCGTGTGCGGACAAACCGCACCACAGGCGATTTAGGCTATGACAATTCGATTTTCGTCGACGATGACGGCAAGCCTTACATGCTGATCAAAAACGGTCAAAAGATCAACCGTATCCAGACATTGGGCAGGGATGGTCAGCTGACCGATACGGTCATCAACCTCGACTGGATCAATGCCCGATTGCAATATAGCTGGGCGGAGGGACCCGTGATGTGCAAGCACAACGGATATTACTATTATTTTCCGGCCGGCGACGTATCCGGCGGGCAGTACGTGTTGCGGACCCGGCGGCTGACCAGCGATTCGACGGCCTGGGAAAGGCTAGGTGATTTTTTTGAACCCGTCACAGAGGACGGCGTAGGCCTGGCGCGACCCAATCATATTGCAGCACCCGTCCAGCTGGCCGACGGCACCTGGTGGACATTGGGTCATAGTTATGAAAATTATGGTCATGACGATTGGTCAGGCATGGGCCGGCAAACCTCGCTATACCGGGTCATCTGGAAAGACGATCGTCCGTGGGGACTGGCGCCGACTACCCGACCAATGATAAAGCCGGATCTTCCCCGATCCGGTATCTTATGGGCCAGCGCGCGGGGTGACGATTTTAATAGGACGCTATTGGGATTGCAATGGCATTTCCTGTCGCGCAAGGCTGCCGCAAGCTATTCACTGTCGGACAGGAAGGGCTGGTTACGATTGACACCGGGGACCGGGCGTACGCATCTCGTTCAGAAGGAGACCGATCACTACTATTCCGCCGTGACGAAGGTAGACTTCGATGCCGCCGATACGGCGTCCGGAGCGGGCATTTATTTGACTAACGGGAACCAGCAGGTGGTTGTGCAGCTGTATACAGGCTATGATCATGGCCGCCGGATCATTTTGCAGCTGGATACCGCTGTGCGTAGCGTGGCGAATGGGGCGGGGAAGGTGGTGTGGCTCCGATTGGAAAGAAGATGGCACGAATTGACCGGGTACTATAGCAAGGATGGTAAGGCGTGGGTTTCACTGGGGGCGCCGATCAGCGCTGTGGCATTAGATAAGGCTCAACCGAATTGGAATTCCTGGGTGGGTACGAGCATGGGTATGTTCGCGGAAGGCAAGCCGGCGGATTTCGATTGGTTCAGATGCAAAGATGCCTTTTCTCCCCTGTTGGCGCTCGGTCATGCCAACGAATATGGAATCATGACCGTGATTCACGAAGGTGAAAAGAGCGTGACGAATACTTCGCCGGGCGGATGGTTCATGATCCCGGGAGTTGAGACGGGTGAAGACGCCCCCCATGGCGTCGAATTGAGTGTCGCGGCTACGGCGGCGGGCGATATCCAGATCTGGCTTGACGATCTGCAGGATGGCAAAATGGTGGCCACGGTGCCTGTGGAAGCGACAGGCGGTGAATGGAAGACCGTTTCTGCAAAGGTGGCGAATTTCGAAGGCCATCACGATGTGTTTGTCAAATACCCGGTGGAGGGGCAAGCAAAGATCTTTATCCGGGAGCTACGGTTTACCAAATAATAAAACTCACGATACAATGAGAACATCCATCCCATTCCTCGTTGTCTGCTGTCTGTTGATACATCGGACCCTGCACGCCCAGGGCCCTGAGCAGCATGCGCCGGCCGGCTTCGATTCTGTTCGTACGGATATACCGCATGGAAAAGTCGATACGATCGTATACCCCTCGAAGACCGTCGGGACCAACAGGAAAGCGACCATCTATTTCCCGCCCGGCTATTCACGGAAGAAACAATATCCTGTCCTGTACCTGCTCCACGGTATCGGCGGCGATGAAAAGGAATGGCTGAATGGCGGTCACCCGCAGGTGATCCTCGATAATCTCTATGCCGCAGATAAGCTCGTGCCGATGATCGTTGTCATGCCCAACGGCCGGGCCATGAAAGACGACCGGGCGACAGGGAACATCATGGCGGCCGACAAGATACAGGCCTTCGCCAACTTCGAGCGAGACCTTTTGGATGACCTCATTCCGTTTATCGAAAAAAAGTTCAAGGTATACACCGACCGCGAACACCGCGCGATCGCCGGACTGTCGATGGGCGGAGGCCAGTCGCTGAATTTCGGACTGGGCAACCTCGATCGGTTTGCCTGGATCGGGGGATTCTCATCCGCCCCCAATACGAAGCCCCCGGTGCAGCTGGTGCCGGATCCCGACCGGGCAAGATCTCTCCTGAAGATCCTGTGGATCTCTTGTGGGGATAATGACGGGCTCATGCCGTTTTCCAGCAGGACGCATGAGTATTTGCTGGCCCATGGCGTACCGCATATCTTCTATGTGGAACCCGGCGTGCATGATTTCAAGGTATGGAAGAACGGCCTGTATATGTTCTCTCAATTGCTCTTTAAACCGGTGGATGCTTCGCTGTTTTCACGCTATAGTCCTCTGGGACTACCGGCATCGACTAACGTCCGCAATGCAAGATACCCCCAGATCATGCCGGACCATCGCGTGTTGTTCCGCGTGCGCGCTCCCGAAGCGCAACGTGTCCAGGTTGACCTCGTGCGGAAATATAACTTGCAAAAGGACACCGGCGGTTATTGGACCGGCCTGACGGATTCGGTGAGCGAAGGATTTCACTATTATTCCTTGCTCATCGATGGGGTGCCGCTGGCAGATCCGGCAAGCGAAACCTTCTATGGCATGGGCCGGATGGCGAGCGGGATAGAGATACCCTATGCGGGTGGCGACTACTATGCGACCAGGGAAGTTGCGCACGGGGAGATACGGATCCGTTCCTATTTCTCGATGGTGACCCGATCCTGGCGGCAGCTATACGTCTATACGCCCCCGGGGTACGATTCCGCGATAGCTGAGCACTACCCGGTCCTTTATATCCTGCATGGCGGCGGCGAGGATGAGACGGGATGGGCTATGCAGGGACGGACGAACTTTATCATCGATAACCTGATTGCGGAAAAGAAGGCCGTACCGATGATCGTCGTGATGCCGGATGCCAATATGCCTGCCCCCGCTTTCGACGAGACCGGCCTCAAACAGTTCGAGTCGGAAATGAAACAGGCGATCATTCCGTTCGTCGAACACCATTTTCGGGTACAGGCTGACGCCGGTCACCGGGCCATGGCCGGCTTGTCCATGGGCGGCATCCATACACTTTATACGGGCGTGCGCAATTACCCGTTATTCGGGTACCTCGGCGTGTTCAGCTCGGGTTGGATCGTACCCCGGCAGCAGGCCATTGCGGATGATCAATATGCCTTTCTCCGGGAACACGCGGCGGCAGTCAACGACAGCTTGAAAGTATTCTGGTTCTCGGAGGGCGGTAAAGAAGATATTGCCTATGCCAACGGGCAGAAGATGCTGGCCAAAATGGACGAACTCAAGATCCATCATATTTATTATGAATATCCCGGCGGCCACACCTGGCCGGTATGGCGCAACGATCTGTACCATTTCGCACAATTGCTTTTTAAATGATGAAGCTACTATCGATATCAGTCCTGTTATTTTCCATCAGCTGTTTTGGACAGCGACTGCCCTACCAGGATCCGGCCCTTCCCTCGGAAGACAGGGCGAAGGATCTGATCTCCCGTCTTACACTGACGGAAAAGGCCTTATTGATGCAGGACCAGTCTCCCGCCATCCCGCGGCTGGGAATTAAAAAGTTCAACTGGTGGAGCGAGGCTTTGCATGGACTGGCCAATAACGATAGCGTCACCGTGTTCCCCGAACCGATAGGCATGGCAGCATCGTTCGACGATTCCCTGGTCTACCGAGTGTTCGATGCCGTCGCGGACGAGACCCGCGCCAAATACAACCAGGCGATGAGCAGGGGCCAGGAGAACCGGCGTTTCCTAAGCCTTTCGGTGTGGACACCAAATATCAATATCTTCCGCGACCCCCGCTGGGGCCGTGGCCAGGAGACGTACGGCGAAGACCCTTATCTTACCTCACGGATGGGCGTGTCCGTGGTAAAAGGATTGCAGGGACCCGCCGATGGCAGGTATCGCAAGCTCCTTGCCTGCGCCAAACATTTTGCGGTGCATTCGGGTCCCGAGTGGAGCCGTCATGTGCTGAATGTAAATGACGTGAGTCCCCGCGATCTGTGGGAGACGTATCTTCCCGCCTTCAAATCGCTCGTCCAGGATGCAGACGTCCGCGAAGTGATGTGCGCGTATCAGCGGATAGACGACGAACCCTGTTGCGGAAGCAACCGGCTCCTGCAAACCATCCTCCGGGACGATTGGGGCTTCAAATACCTCGTCGTTTCGGATTGCGGCGCCGTCACTGATTTTTATACCAGTCATAAAGTGTCCTCCGATGCCGTGCATGCTTCGGCAAAAGCGGTTTCCGCCGGTACGGACGTGGAATGCGTATGGGCGGGCTACGCGTTCGCTCATCTCCCCGAGGCGGTGGCAAGGGGATTGATCACGGAAAAGGAGATCGACAAGCACTTGTTGCGGGTATTGGTGGGTCGCATGGACCTGGGCGATTTCGACGACGATGCGCTGGTGCCCTGGACGAAAATACCGGCCACGGTGATCAATGATCCGGAGCACCGGGAACTGGCGGCTAAGATGGCCCGCGAGTCGATGACGTTGTTGCAGAACAGGAATAATATCCTTCCCCTGAACCCGGGGGTGCGCCGCCTGGCCGTCATCGGTCCCAATGCGGACAATGAGCAGATGCTTTGGGGCAACTACAACGGCAAACCGCTGCGGACGATTACGATCCTGGACGGCATTCGGTCTAAGGTCAATGCCCGGGCGGTGGTGTATGACAAGGCCTGCGATCTCGTGGACAACAAGGTGACGATAAGCTATATGTCAAAGACATCCGGCGAAGGACGGCCCGGGTTTACTGCGAAGTATTGGAACAATCGGGACATGAAAGGCGAGGTGGCAGCCACCGGCCGGATCACCGCTCCGTTGAAGATGACGACGGCAGGAGACCATGAATTTGCATCGGGTGTTAAGCTCGAGGGCTTCTCCGCGAGCTATGAGACGGAATTCGAAGCGCAGGCGACGGAGGAGATCGTATTCAAATACGGCGCCACCGGTCATTTTGAACTGCTCGTCGACGGTGTCTCGCTCGCCAGATCCAATAATTGGCGAACCCTGCCGTCGAGAGTTCCCTTTAAAGTCGAAAAAGGTAAAAAGTATAAGCTGGAGATCCGGTATGCCCAGCTGAACGATTGGCAGGCTAATTTGGAATTCGACTTTGGAAAAGAGGTCGACATCGATTACTCCTCCCTGATCGACAGGCTGAAAGGGGTGGATGTCGTGATATTTGCGGGTGGCCTGTCCACTTTGCTCGAAGGAGAAGAGATGCCCGTAAACTATCCCGGCTTCAAGGGCGGCGACCGAACGGATATCGAGCTGCCCGAGGTCCAGCGCAATTGTCTGAAGGCATTAAAGGCTGCCGGTAAAAAGGTCATCTTCGTGAATTGTTCCGGGTCGGCCATTGCATTGACGCCGGTGACGGACGACTGCGACGCGATCCTTCAGGCCTGGTACGGAGGTGAGTCGGGCGGTCAGGCCGTGGCAGATGTTCTTTTCGGCGACTACGATCCCTCGGGCAAGTTGCCGGTCACCTTTTATAAGAGCTCCGCACAGTTGAAGGATTTTGAAAGCTATTCGATGCACGGCCGGACTTATCGGTTTATGGACGATGCGCTTTTCCCGTTTGGATTCGGGCTCAGCTATACCAGCTTTTCCATCGGAGAGGCCGATGCCGGCAATACCGTCGTAACGAAGGAGAGCGGGCTTTCGCTTGCCGTCCCTATATCCAACACGGGCAAAAGAACAGGCACCGAAGTCATCCAGGTGTATGTCCGGCGGGCGAACGACAGCAGTGGGTTGTTGAAGACGCTGCGCGGATTCAGCCGGGTGACGGTGCCGGCCGGAAAGACGGTGACGGCGGAGATCAGGCTTCCTTACGGCTCGTTTGAATTCTATAACGATCAACAACTGCAGCTCGCGGTCACTCCCGGGGACTACGAGGTATGGTATGGGACCAGTTCGGCGGACCGCGACCTGAAGAGGGTCAATGTTACAGTGAGGTGACCTGTTTATTTTATGGTTACTTTTATTTGTGTGAAGGAATGCGGGGGAAAGGTGTATTGCAGTTTGTTGCCGTTCACGTTCACGGGGGCTGCAACGGGCATATACTGTGAGCGATGTTCATAGGTGAAAGCCGCTTTCAGATCGTCGCTGTTGATGATGCTGGCCTCCGCCTTTCCTGAAAAATTACCCGAGGCGGCGGATATATCCGCAGCAATGGGTCTGGACTGGTGACGGTTGACCACATTAATGTACAGGACGCCGTTCACCTTGCTATATACCGCGGTAACGTCGAGGTAAGGAATGCCCTTGTGTTTTTCCGTTCCAAACGTATCGCAGGCAACATAGGCATCGACGGATGCCCCGAGACAGTTATTGGAGAATAGTTGGAACGTGTAAAACACCGGCGACCTGAACGTGCCGTTCCGGGGGTCGCTCGATAACAGTGAAGTGAGCATGGTGAAATTGGCCATCCTGACGACATCGGCATGCCGGATAAAGGAATTGAGACACTGTGCGACCGGTAGGACGGACATGAAATTCCTGGCAAAGGCGCCGTACTCGTCGACAGAAAGATAAATGGGATTTTTGAACCCCATCTTTACCCTTGCCTCGCGGATCTGGGCGGCTACCAAACTTATCTTTTCATCGAAATCCACGGCGCCGTCACCCATGTAGTTATAATAGTTATCCGGTGAG
>DASYSV010000296.1:0-3235 GCA_036010185.1 Puia sp. | reverse complement strand
TCTTCGAACGACCGGATATGGTCAGCCAGAAAAGATTCGCCTACGCCGGCTGTGAGCAAGGTGCGGTGTGCGATGAAGGGTAGGCTGAAGCGTTTTTGAATCGCCGGGAGGACGTCGTCGGTCATCATGCCTTTCATTTCATGGGGTACGCCGGGCATGGAAACGTAGATGAGGCCGTCTTTTTCGAACCACATACCCGGTGCGGTGCCGCGGCGGTTTGAGATAACGGTGCAGGTGTCGGGAACTTCGGCTTGCCTGAGGTTGCGTTCGATCATGGGGCGTTTTAGCTTCTCGAAGATCCCTTTGACATTGGCAAGGGCGGTCTCGTCGACGACCATATTACCGCCGAAATATTCGAGGAGGATGGGTTTTGTGATGTCGTCGGCGGTGGGGCCGAGGCCACCGGTGATGAGGATGATCTGAGAGCGGCGGGATTCATCGTCGAGAGCTGCCAGGATGTCTTCGCGGGTATCGCCTACGGCTACCCGATGGGCTACCCAGATGCCGTTCTTATTCAGTTCCTGTCCCATCCAGGCGCTGTTGGTGTCTACGACCTGTCCGATCAGAAGTTCATCTCCGATGGTGATGATGCTGGCGACGATGTTTTCCATTTGGCAAAGCTAATTTATTTAAATTAGCTGTTATGATGTATCGATTTACAATCCTGTTGTTCTGTTTGTTCATGGGGAAGTTCGCGTATCCGCAGCGGCCGTCCCTTGAAGGCCGTCTTCGCGAAGCGATGGACCGGCTGGAAAAAGACTCGTCCATGCGGCATGCTATTGTCAGCCTTTGTGTATTGGATGGGGGGACGGGGACTGTCCTCTTCGAGCGAAATTCGCAGGTCGGGCTGGCGCCGGCCAGTTGTCAAAAGCTCTTTACCAGTGTAGCTGCGCTTGATCTGCTGGGGCCTTCGTATCGGTATAAGACCCGGTTGGGTTATAAGGGGAAGATCACCGGAGGACTATTACATGGCGATCTTGTCCTGGCGGGTAGTGGAGATCCGACATTGGGTAGTTGGCGGTTTGATTCGACGAAGGAAGAGGTTGTGCTGGGGAGGTGGATACGGGCGATACGGAGTGCCGGGATCACAAGCTATGACGGGTCCATTGTAGTGGATGAGGGCGCATGGGGGACGGATGCCGTTCCGGGTGGGTGGATATGGGAAGATATCGGTAATTATTATGGAGCGGGCGCCTGGGGGCTGAACTGGCACGAGGATCAATATGATGTCCGGCTGCAGGCCGGGAAGGCGGTGGGTGATCCGGTGACCATTCTCAACCAGTCGGACCTGGAGAGAACGGTGTGCCCGACATGGGTCAATGAGTTGAAGACCGGACCGGCAGGCAGTGGCGACAACGCCTATATTTATCTTCCTCCGAACGGGAATGTGGCATTTGTCCGGGGGACGGCGCCCTTGCAAAAAGAGGAAAGGGTGATCTCCGGTTCGTTGCCGTCGCCGTCACGGCAAGTGTGTGTCTTATTAGCAGAGGCACTCACAAAGAAAGAGGGGGCTCCGTCGGCGGCCGGCGATACGGTTTGGATCGGAGGGTCGGATTCGCCGCCGCTGGACAGCATCAATTACTGGTTCCTCCGGCGGAGTATCAATCTGTATGGGGAGGCCCTGATCAAGACGCTGGCGCTGGAAAAGACGGGTGTCGCCTCCACGGAAGGCGGCGTTACGGTGGTGCAGGATTTCTGGAGCGGGCATGGCATTGACCGTGAGGCGCTGCATATCATCGATGGGAGCGGTCTTTCCCCGCAAAATCGGGTGACGACGGATGCGCTGGCGCATGTCCTGGAATATGCCCGAAGCCGTCCGTGGTATCATTCCTTTTATAATTCATTGCCGATGTTCAATGGGATGCATATGAAGAGCGGATCGATCGGCGGGGCAAGAAGTTTTTCGGGGTATCAGATGGGGGCTGACGGGAAGGAGTATGTGTTTAGTATTATCGTGAATAATTATGACGGGTCGTCGGGGGAGGCGGTCCGGCGGTTGTATGAAGTATTGGATATTCTAAAGAAATAGGGCCCGTAGCTTTTCTTCCATCTCGGGCGGCATCGAGGTTTTTTCCATGGTGGCGGACAGGAGGAAATAGAGGAGGACCTTGCCGGAGGTGAGGAGCTTGCCTTTTTCGTTGTAGACTTCCTGCAGGAATTCGATCCGGTGGTCTTTGGGCCATTCTTTGAGGGTCGTGCGGACGGTGAGCAGATCGTCGTAATGGGCGGGGCGGAGGAATTTGGCGGTCCATTCGATGACGGGCATGATGATGCCCATTGTTTCGAGGTCTTTATAGCTGATGCCGAGGGCGCGGATGGCTTCCACGCGACCTACTTCGAAGTATTGGGCGTAGTTGCCGTGGTAGACGACATTCATCTGGTCGGTCTCCGCGTAGCGCACGCGGACAATGGTTTCATGGGTGTACATATTAACTGGATTGTGTCTCGGGTTCGGGGTCCGGATCGACTGCCGCAATTTCCGACGGCTGGCCTTTCAGCCTGACCGCAATGCTTTTCTCGATAAAACCGGTGAGGCCCGGCGCTGCGTAAACGATTAAGGCACCAAGTGCGACTTTCAAAAGCTGGAGCAAAAGTTGATTTTCATTTGGAGCAAATGGTTCTACACTGCGACTGACCTTACTTTTGAACGCGTAAAAAAGATCCGCTGCCACATCGGGCAATGCATTGATGAGCATTAATGCCCCGATGCCGATGAACAACGCAAAAATCAGCGTACGACGGTCGAGATGCCATCGGGCCGAACCTTCCGCATCGCCTTCCGGATCGAATCTGAGCAACCAGGCGGCAATTGGCCGGCTGTAGCGGATGATCAGGAATACGCCACTTGTCACCAGCGCGGAAATTAGAAATTGAGCAATTAGTGCCTGCTGGCCGCCCGGCCCTGATACCATCGGTACTTCGGTAACTAATGCGATAATGGTATACAATGCATTATAAGCATTGAGGACGGCAATGATGATCAGGGTCGTCTGGATGATATCGATCTTTTTCATGCGTCGGGTGTGTTATTTGCCCATGGCGCCGTCAACGCTGATGCGGCCGGGGCCGACCAGGAGGATGGCGAAAAAGGCGGTGAGGTAGAGCCAGGCTTGTTCGTGGAGCATGCCATTCATCGTTGCGACATGGCCGTGGTGGGCCCAGAACTCGGCTACGCACATGCTGAAGCAGGCTACAAGCGCGGCAAAACGGGTGAAGAGACCGATCGCAAGCAGGA
>DASYSV010000349.1:0-2994 GCA_036010185.1 Puia sp. | reverse complement strand
AAGATCATGCCTATCGAAAACGCGCCATTACAGCAATTGCTCAACACGTATATCGTCACCCCAACGAACCGCAGCTTCATTCTCGTACATCAGCAGGCGGCGCATGAGCGCATCCTGTACGAGCGTTTTCAGACGGCCTCGGTGGGCACGCGCATCCCCAGCCAGAAGAGTCTTTTCCCCGTCACACTGACGCTCTCCGCTCCCGATTCGATCCTGCTGACCGAATTGCTGCCCGATCTGCAGCTGCTGGGATATGACATCGGACCTTTCGGAAAAGACAGCTTCATCATCCAGGGTACGCCCGCCGATGTTGCCGGAGGCAATGAGAAAGGGGTGTTGGAGAACCTGCTCGAGCAGTACAAGAATTTTACCAGCGAGATCCGGTTCTCCAAACGCGAGAAGCTGATCCGCACCATGGCCCGTCAGCAGGCGATAAAACCCGGAGCCACACTCACCGAAAAAGAAATGCGGACCCTCGTCGATGAGTTATTCGCGTGCGCGCAGCATAATATCACGCCCGGCGGCGACCCAACCTATATCGAATTCAAAAAAGACTACGTAGAGCGGCTATTCGGGCGCTAATATGAATCCCGGATATGATGGATCAGCTTTTCCATCTGGCGGCGGACCGTCACGCCGCTGCCCGTATAATTATTGATCAGGATGGAGAACAGGAGTAACCGGTTCTTCTTCGTGATAAGATACCCGCTGAGCGCAACTACTCCGGAAAGACTCCCTGTCTTCGCAAAGATATAGCCGGCATCCTGGCGATAATAGGAAGACAGCGTGCCTTTCCCTCCGGTGGGAAGGATCCGCTCCATCCGTTCCAGGCCGAATTGTTTCCGCATCGTATCAAGCAGCCAGATAAAATCCTGCGGCGTAAAATTGTCATTCCGGCTGAGACCGCAGCCGTCGACCCAGATGGGGCGTTGCGGAAGGCCCTTCAGATCGGTCTTAAGCAAAGTGTCGATGATACGCCCGTCATTCATCTGGCCCAGCACCTCATTACTCACCATGAGCAGGGTCTGCTCGGCAAAGAAATTGTCGCTGTTGTGCATCATGGGGACGTACATGGAGTCGACCGGGCGGGAGTGGATCACCTTCATGTCGGGCAAATTGCCAATGGACTCCGCGGGCCCGTATGCCCGATGATGGCCGCCGGAAAGCCACGTAGTCACCTTCACCGGCCGGCCGACGGTATCTTTCAGCAACAGCGCGGCGGAGGCAATGCCATTCGTTATAAAGGGCACATCCTGCTCGCGGGCGCCCCCGCTGCCTTCATCGATCTCGAACGCATTCCCATGAAAATCCCGCTGCACGAAAAATCCGCGTCTCGACGAATCCGGAGAGAACCTGACGGGCCAGTCGATATCGGGTATGGAATAAAAAGAGGCAGAAACGGAATCGAACTTCCAGCGGATATAATTACCGTAAACCGGCAGAGCGCTACGTTCAGGCGCATAGTCGTCATTGTAATCATCCCAGGCCCAGCCGCGACCGAAAGGTTTGTCCTTCCAGTTGTTGTCGGACAAATAAATATTGCGCCCAGCCTTCTGCAGAAACCGGATCACGGGCTGATCGGCATAGGCAGGATGGAGCAGGGTCGGATCGCCGGTAGGGATGATGAATAGCGCCGTATCGGTCAGCTGATACCGGATGCCGATGAGCGAGTCCCCGAGATATTTCAACCCGGCATATAAAGAGAAGAGCTTGGTATTGCTGGCCGGCATGAAATATTTATCGCCCTGGTAGTCGAAAAGACGGGTAGACGTAGCAGGATCATAGAGGCTGATACCCACCTGCGCCGGGCGCAGACCGGGCTGACCGAGCAGCGAGTCCTGTGTAAATTGCAGTAAAGGGTCTTTGGAGGCGGCCGAACCAACAGTCTTTGTAGTCGTGCAGGCCTGCCAGCACGAAGCGCCTATCAGGAGACATCCAAGTAGTCGTTTTCTCATCGGTAAAGAAATTCTTAGTCGCAATATAGTGAATTAGTAAACTTAGCCGCGCTCCTGTGCCCGCAGCCACCTTTCGGGGATCTCATTGTTGCTGGCCAGCAGGTAATCCTGATAGGAGCACGCGATATATTTACTATCGGGTAGCTGCATCCACCAGCGTTGCGTCTTCTTACTTTGCAAAAAGGTCGTCTCCACTTCCGCGAATGCGGTACGGTATTCGACAAAGAGATCGCGGTCGGAAAGCGAGGCCTCCCGCCGGCCTTTGCTCTTCCCATCGATCAGATACCACAGCATATGGCTGATCTGCCGGGCGGTGAGCTGGTCGCGGTCCTTTCCGGGCATATAGCCATATATCCCCACGGTGTTGACGTTATGGCTAAGTCCTGCATGACGCATCAGGATACAGGCCTCTTCACCGTTGAAGCCGTTGGGAGAAAGGGAATTGGCGGGAGCGAAGGAATGCGCCAGGGCTGAAATGTCGAAGCTGAAGAGATGTGAATTGCGGATCACCGGCTCCATCTCTTCGATATTATCTTTGACACTACCCAGCCGGAAACAATCGAACCGCAGCTTATCCATGGTTTCCAGCATGTGCGGATGCACATAATAACTTTGGAAACCGATATGGTTGTAATGAGAAATATAATTGGGCTCGCCTGTCAGCATTTCCATCAGGAAATTGTCACTCCGGTTCAGAGAATGAATATCCAGATCGATCAGGGCATCCACACCGGTGGCTTCGATGATGTGTTTCTTGTCCGAGTAAGTATAATACTGTGCCAGTGTAAGGTCATGCGAGCCGCCAAGTATGACCGCAGTTTTTCCGATGGCAGTGATCTCCCGGAGCACGGTCTTCAACGCGGCATAGGTATCCGCAAGGGTTGCGCCGGTACGGACATTACCGACATCGGCGAGACGTACATCGGAATGCCAGTAATATAGTTGGTAGAACTGTTCGCGGATGGTATCGGGTGCTCCTCCTCCCGGCTCGCGGCGGTCGCGACCGATACCGCGTTCTTCGCCGCATCCCACGATCACG
>DASYSV010000224.1:0-6912 GCA_036010185.1 Puia sp. | reverse complement strand
TGGGCCGCATCGAACTCATGGACCGTACAGGCGACGCTGTAACGGATGGAGATATCGAGCTGCAGAGGCTGCAGACGTGAGGCGTTTCGCGCGGCCAGCTGTACCGCGAAACCCATGGACCCGTATTTCCGGGCAAGGGAGACGGCGATATCGGAAGCGGCGCCGAGTATGAGTACAGAGGGCATATTTAAGCGAATATATTGACGTTCTTGATGTACAATAACACGATGTAGCTTATTACCCACAGGAACAGGGTGATCTGAATAAAGCGGTCTTTATACAGGATCTTCGTCGGGGACCCGGAGTCCGTGGAGATGTAGATGATCTGCAGATACCGCATGATCCCTGCCAGCACGAAGATACAGGTATAGTAGAGTCTGGAGGAACCGGTATTGGCGATGGTGGTCGGCGACATGGTGTACATCAGGTAGGCGACGACGATGACGGCGCAGACGAAAGCGAGCAATATATTGAGAAATTCGAGGTTATATCCCTTGATGGATTTACGCATATCGGTGCCCGAGCTGAGCTTGAGGAGGACATCGTCACGTCGTTTGCCAACAGCCATGAAGACGGCGAGGAGGAAGACCATGATGATGATCCATTCGGACAGGGGCACATAGGAAATGACGGAGCCTGCTTTGATGCGAAGGACGAAGCCTGCGGCCAGGATCATGATATCGAGCACCGAGATGGCCTTGAGGCCGAGACAATAGGCGAGATTGAGCAGGAAATAGATGGCCAGTACGACGAAGAATTTCTCCCGTAAGATCCAGGCGAGGGCAAAACCGGCAAGGATCAGCGCGCCGCAGATGACCAGAGCCGAAGACGGAGAGACTGCTCCCGATGCCAGGGGCCGTTTGCATTTGACGGGATGTTTCCGGTCGTCTTCCCTGTCACGGTAATCATTGATGATATAGATACTGCTCGCGATACAGGAGAAAGCGACGAAACCAAGCGCCACGTTGAGCAGCTTTTCGATATTGAATATCTCACGGCCGAAAAATAGAGGCAGAAAAAGGAACAGATTCTTTGCCCAATCCTTAGGTCTGAGTAGTCGGAGGTATACCACTTCATTTATTTAACGCGCCAAAGTACAAACAAAAAGACAAAATTTATAATATTGTCTCCGAATAATAATAAGATAACCTCATGAGCCGAAAGCTGGTCCCAAGAATTGAAGTATTCATCATCGTCGTATTAGCGTGTGTTCCATTGTTCATCCGGTTGCCTTATCGGGTGAATATCTTTCTTTCCTGGGAAGGCGCCTATCGCATGAGCGAAGGGCAGCTGCCCTTCAGGGATTTCGGCGTGCCGCTCGGCGGGATGTATTGGGTGATACCGGCTATCTTTTTCAAATTGTTCGGACCGGCGATGATAACGTTGGTGAAAGCGCAGGTCTTCATCAATATTGTGTCGGGGCTGGCATTCCGGTCGATATTGCGCAGTCTCTCCGTCAACCCCGGGATACGGCTGGCTTCCGTGTTGTTGTTTTGCCTCTCGTATTCCTTTTTCAATTTCTGGCCCTGGTACAATCAGTCCGTTATCGTCTTCGAACTGGTGGGACTGGCGTTCCTGTTGCGGGGGATCACCGGGGCGGGGATGGCCTGGCTGGCGGGGGCGGCGTTTTTTATCGCCTGTTCTTTCCTGACCAAGCAGGATGGAGGAGGACTGGCCTTTGTCGTCGCCTGCTGGGTATTGGCGGTGAATGGGATATTGCAGCGAAGCTGGAAGGCGCTGGCGGTGTTCGCGGGAAGCTTTATCGTTTTGCTTTTTTTGCTGATCCTTCCATTCCTTTCGCATGGGTTCGGGTATTGGTTCAATCATGGTCAGGCTCCGCATTCCTCACGGGTATCGCCATACGATATATTGAACGAGCTTTTCGGGTATTCGCAATGGATCAAATTCTACCTGTTCGTGATCGTCCTGCTTGGGGTGTTGCGTTGGCGAAGTCTGCCGGCGCTGCGTTCGGAAAAGCCGGGGGTGTTGCTTGCGGCGGTGGCGTTGGGCATCCTTGGCGAAGCGGCGGTATTGCAGGTAACGAGCTATACTCCGCCGGACAACAATATCTTTTTCCATTCTTTCGGTTTCGCCTGCGTGTTTACTTTGCTGGCAGGGTTGGTACCTTCGCTGGCCGAGAGGAGGGGGATGGTGCTGGTATTGTCGGCTGGGATCGTCTTGTGGTGGAGCGGCGTCTGGTGGAACTATGGGCAACGCATACTGGCGAGGATCATGCCTCCGCGGGAGAATGCCACTGTCAGTCCGACGGGGGAGAAAGTCGTGAACAGGGATACTTATATGATCAACAGGGATACGACCAAAGAATATCCGCAGGATCAGTGGGTGGAGTGCGGGCTTCCCGTATTCCGGAAGATCACTATGCCGAGGCCTACTGCGGAGGGTATCCACCGGTTGATGGACATGGATCTTGTCAGGGGTGGCCGGGGAGGTCTGAGGGTGCTGAATATGTCGGAGCTGACGCCGTTGGCCGAGGCCATTCCATATAAATTGGAAAGGAACCCTCTTTTGCCTTTGTGGTTTCATCTCGGGGTCGGCATGTTCAATCGTCAGGCGGACACGTTCGAGACGCGTATCCGGGATCATTACTACGATCTCGTGCTATTCGAGTATATTCCGACTTTGAATAACTTTTATCCATTTCGGGTGCGGGATTCGCTGCGTGTGCATTATACCCAGGTAGACTCTTTTCCCGCGCCCAGGAGGGGGGCCGAGACTGTGGGCACGATCGAAGTGTTCGTGCGGCCGAAGGAATAGCGAATTGAGTGGTACCATGAAAGACATTGCTTCTATATTGCGGAATCCCATTGAATACCTGAAGGGTGTGGGGCCCTTGCGCGCCGAATTGCTGCAAAAGGAATTAGGCATCTTCACTTTTTCCGATCTGTTGGATCACTTCCCTTACCGGCATGTGGATCGTACCCGGATACAGCTGATCCGGGATATACGTCCGGAAACGGATTTTATTCAGGTCGCGGGGAAGGTTGTTTCGGTGGAGGTGCTGGGGTTCAAACAAAGCCGGCGGCTGGTGGCCGAACTGCGGGATGCGTCCGGGACGTTGGAGTTGGTGTGGTTCCAGGGGATCAACGGGATGCAAAAGCTGTTGACCGTGGGAGGGGAGTACCTGGTGTATGGGAAGGCCGGATTTTTTCAGGGCAGTCCGACCATCACGCATCCGGAGATAGAGGTCTCGGGCGGGCAGGGAGCGGGGCGGCCGGAATTTTTGGAGCCGGTGTATCCAACTACGGAGAAGCTGAAGGTCCGGGGATTGGGGGGCAGGCAGCTGGGCAAGCTGGTGACAACCCTTTTTAATATATTGAAAGATAGCGACTTACCAGAGAATTTGCCCGCGGATATACGGGAAGAGGGATGGCCGTCGCGTTATGAGGCCTACCGGCAGATCCATTTTCCGGCCGATCTGTCGGTCTACACGAGGGCTGCCGAGCGGCTGAAATTCGAGGAGCTGTTCCTGGCGCAGCTGCGGCTGGGGTTGATCAAATCGAGGCGGCACCGGTATTCCAAAGGTGTGGTATTTGCGCAGGTGGGGCAGCTATTCAACCAATTTTACACACAATACCTGCCGTTCGAGCTGACGGGGGCACAAAAGAGGGTATTACGGGAGATCAGGAACGACACGGGCAGCGGGCGTCAGATGAACCGGCTGTTGCAGGGCGATGTAGGGAGTGGCAAGACGATAGTGGCGTTGCTGGCGATGTTGTTGGCGCTCGACAACGGGTTTCAGGCCTGTCTGATGGCGCCGACGGAGATCCTGGCGCGTCAGCATTATGAAGGGATCAGGAAGCTTTTGGAAGAGATGCCGGTGGAGGTCCGGCTGTTGACGGGTTCCTCCCGGTCGAAAGTGAGAAAGGAGGTGCTTGGGCTGGCGCGGGAGGGGGGGCTGCATATCCTTATCGGGACGCATGCTGTGCTGGAAGAATCCGTGCAGTTCGGCAGGCTGGGATTGGCGATCGTGGATGAGCAGCACCGGTTCGGCGTTCAGCAGCGTGCGCGTCTCTGGAAGAAAGCAGCCGTTCCGCCGCATGTGCTGGTCATGACGGCCACCCCGATACCGAGGACGCTGGCGATGACCGCCTATGGCGATCTGGACTACAGTGTAATGGACGAATTGCCTCCCGGAAGGCAACCAATATCGACGGTTCATCGTTACGAAGACAGGAGACCGCAGGTGATGGATTTCCTTCGGCATGAGATCGGAAAAGGGCGGCAGGTGTATGTCATATTTCCCCTGATAGAAGAGTCGGAGACGTTGGATTATGAGAACCTGGAAAAGGGTTATGAGAACATAAAAGCGTGGTTCCCGGAACCGAAGTATTGGATCAGCAGGGTAGACGGGAGGCAGAAGCAGGAGATCAGGGATACGAACATGCGGCGTTTTCTGGGTGGCGATACACAGATCATGGTGGCCACCACGGTGATCGAAGTTGGCGTGAATGTTCCGAATGCGACCGTCATGGTGGTCGAGAGTGCCGAGAAATTCGGGTTATCCCAGCTGCATCAGCTGAGGGGAAGGGTCGGCCGGGGGGCCGAAAAGAGCTTTTGCATCTTATTAACATCTCCCCGTCTCGGGAAGGAGGCGAGGGAGCGACTGAGCATCCTCACCGAAACTAATAATGGCTTTAAAATTGCTGAAAAGGACCTGGAAATCCGCGGGCCGGGAGATATCGAAGGTACCCGCCAAAGCGGTCTGTTGAGCTTTAAATTGGCCAATATCGTGCAAGACAGAGCGTTGTTGGAATTGGCCAGGGAAAAGGCGGCAGTACTGCTGGATAAGGATCCTGAGCTGGAGTCGGAAGAGAACAGGGCGCTGAAGCTGTTTTTGCAATCGCAACAGGGCAAGACGGCATGGAGCAAGATCTCGTAGGCCTCACCGGGTTTTGGCGCGGCCGGGGGAAATACGGCGTGAGACGGGACGGAATTAATTAATTGAAAACCAGCCAATTGAGCAGAATAAGTCTTATTGTTACCTACTCAATTTTATCGTCACTTTATGCGTCGGCACAGACAGGAGGCTATGCTTATCTTGAATTTGTCGAGAATAAGGGGCAATGGGACAGTTCGGTGCGTTTCAGGGCCGATCTTGCTGCGGGCAATCTGTTCATGCAGCGGACGGGTTTTACGGTCCTGCTTCGGGATACGACCGATATGCGGCGGATAGGAAGGCTTCTTCACGGGGATGCGGATGTTTTAAGCCAATTTGGAAATACGGTGCCGAGGGTGGCGTCGGGGAGTGTTGCCGGCAATGTTAAGGCCGCAACATCGGTGTCGGGGGGGCAGCCGGCGAATAATTATCCGGTGGAAGGGGGAGGGAGGACCGGGGCGGGCGGCGATCCGTATCTTTTGCATTCTTTTTCTTATAGGGTGAGTTTCGAGAATGCGGGTGAGCATGTGGAGATCCTGCCGGACAAACCGCTGCCATCTTACAACAATTATTTCAGGGGGGACAGGAAGAACTGGGCCACGGGTTGCAGGATCTATCAGGGTATCCTGTATAAGAACGTTTATGACGGTATCGACGTCCGGTATTATTCGGACAGGGGGTTTGTCAAATACGACATCATCGTGCACCCCGGCGCCGACCCGAACAAGATCGTCCTCAAATACGACGGGCCGCAGAAGGTAACCTTACGGAAGAACAGGGTATATATCCAGACGTCCGTCGCGACCGTGCAGGAACTGGAGCCGCATACCTACCAGGTGACGGACGGGGGGAGGAGTGAAGTAGATTGCGATTATGTCCTGCTGGGCGGCAACCGTATCGGGTTCAGGTTAAAGAATTATTCACATGACGCCACACTGATCATCGATCCTACGGAGGTTTTCTGCTCTTTTTCAGGCAGCAAATCCGATAACTGGGGGTATACCGCCACCTATGACAACTCGGGCAATTTCTATATGGGCGGGATCGTGCTGGATGAAACGGATCAGAGTCCGCGGGGGCCGGGCGGCAACGGTTACCTGGCGAGTCCGGGCGCGTTCCAGACGAGCTTTCAGGGTGGGGATGGAAGTGAAGGGGACGGGTATGATTACGACGTAGCGATCATGAAGCTGAGCGGCAATGGCGCCAACCGCGTGTATGCTACTTATCTTGGCGGCAGCGGTGACGAGCAACCACATAGCATGGTCGTTGACAACAGTGGAAATCTTGTGGTAACCGGGCGGACCAGCTCGGCCAATTTCCCTCCGAATGCGCCGGGCACTCTGTATGGCAATGGGGGTGGTTTCGATCTTTTTATTGCCAAGTTCAATTCTACCGGCACGGCGCTCATCGGCAGCAAGCGAATCGGCGGGAAGGGGGACGACGGTGTGAACTATATGCCCAAATACCTTATCAATAATGTCTCGCAGCAAGGCGCGCATGACCTGCGTCTGAATTACGGAGATGACGGGCGGAGCGAAGTGATCCTCGATGGTGCGGGAAATATTTATGTCGCGGCCTGCACCCAATCCTCAGATTTCCCAGTGACCCCGGGTGTTTTTCAGAGTGTTTCCGGGGGCGCGCAGGACGGGGTGCTTATCAAGACGGACCCAAATCTCACGAAAATCCTTTTCAGCAGCCTGTTGGGTGGGAGCAGCAACGACGCGGCGTTTGCGCTGTCGTTGAATCCGCTGGACAATACGATCTGGGTGGGTGGTGGAACGGAGAGCGCCAATTTTCCGGGAACCGGGAATGCGCCGGTGGTTAGTCCCAACGGCAACGGGGGTATCGACGGATTCATTGCGGTCGTCAGCAATGACGGGTCTACCCTGATCAAATCGTCTTATTTCGGCACGGCGCTTACCGATATGGTCTATGGGATGGAATTCGACAAAAATGGGTTTCCCTATATCATGGGAACGACTGATGGATTGATACCTGTGGTGAACAGTCCCTTC
>DASYSV010000346.1:0-2840 GCA_036010185.1 Puia sp. | reverse complement strand
ATTTTTAGGATGAATATTCGTCGTGTCGTCCACCAGGTCGCTGATAACCACCATCCCGGTATTCTCCACTTGCTGTATCCGCCCCTGCTGCTCCCGGAGCACCGCCGCCTGATCTTTTGTCCCATAAGTGAACGGCGCGATCTGAACGTAATAAAAAGACAATGGCAAACCCCAGGCCTGGCGCCAGGAAGCGATCAGAGTAGTCATCACCCGCTGGTAGGTATACGGTGTCCCCACATTGGCCTCGCCCTGGTACCATATGGCCCCCGCTATGGCGAATGACGTGAGCGGCGCGATCATGGCATTATAACAATAACCGGGTTTGTACGGCCAGAAATCATACGGCTTTTGTTTGCCGGCAGCCGTCTTCAGTATCTCGTCGCCTTCGATGAGATGTGCCGGCGTCCACACTTCGGCGCACGTTCCGCCCCAGGCCGCTTCGATGAGTCCGATGGGTACATTCAAGTCCTTATTCAACCGCTTTGCAAAGAAATAGGCCGCCGCGCTGAATTGTTTCAGCGAGTTGGAGTCACAGATGGTCCATTTCCCTGAGCAGTTGTCCTGCGGCGCCTCCGCCGTCGTCCGCGGCACATGGAACATGCGTATATTCGGATTGTAACAGGAAGGCAGCTCCGCCCGGACATCCGGCATCCCCCAGGTCTCGCACATTTCCATATTGGACTGACCCGAGCAGACCCACACCTCGCCGATGAGTATATTCTCCAGCACGATCGTATTCCCTCCTTTGATGGTGATGTTATAAGGCCCGCCCGCCGACGGAGTGGTGACCTGCAATTTCCAGCGACCGTCCCGGTCGCCTTTCACCGAATCCACCTGCCCGTCCCAGCCTACGGTGACCATTATCTTCTCCCCCGGCTCGCACCATCCCCACAGGCTGGCACGACTTTGCTGCTGCAAGACCATGTTGCCTGATAATACTGAGGGCAGCCGCACTTCGGCGCGTATGTTCGTGACCGTAATAACGATCAGGAATGACAGAAAAAGGGTTCTCATGCACCTAATTTACGAATTCTATTTTTTTCCTTAAATTACCTTCATGAACCCGAAATTAACTACCCTTCTTTTCCTGCTCTCGCTGGCCGGCCGGGGCCTGGGCCAGGTACAGGAACCCGTTATATCGAACATCGTCAAAGAGGAAACGGACCACTCCCAGCTGCGACAGCTGGCGCACGAGCTCTTCGACCGCATAGGTCCCCGGCTTGTGGGTACGCCGGAAATGGATTCGGCCAACGCATGGGCCGTGGAAAAATATACCGGCTGGGGTATCCCTGCGCACAATGAGAAATGGGGAGAATGGCGCGGATGGGAACGGGGTATCTCGCACATCGATATGGTTTCACCAAGGGTCAAATCACTCGAAGCCACCCAGCTGGCATGGAGCCCTACGATGGGCAATAAGACCGTGACGGCCGAGCTGGTCATCCTGCCCGACCTGCAGGACTCCGTCGCCTTCACCCAGTGGCTGCCGGCCGTCAAAGGCAAGTTCGTTATGATCTCCATGCTCCAGCCCACGGGCCGCCCCGATTACAACTGGGAAGAGTTCGCCACAAAAGAATCCTTCGAGAAAATGAAAAAAGAAAGAGAGGCGGAACGCGAGGCCTGGGCCCTCCGGATCAGGAAAACGGGATACACTAACCGCACCCTGCCCGTGGCGCTCGAAAAAGCCGGGGCGGCAGGGGTCGTCATCAACAACTGGTCCAATGGTTTCGGGGTAGACAAGATATTCGGAGCCTACACCAAAAAGATACCGACCATCGATATCGGCCTCGAGGACTATGGGATGCTTTACCGGCTGACGGAATCGGGCGACAAACCCCGCATCAGCGTGCATACGGAATCGAAAGAACGCGGAGTGGTACCCACTTTCAATACCATCGCCGAGATCAAAGGCAGTGAGAAACCCGATGAATACGTAATCCTCTCCGCCCATTTCGACAGTTGGGACGGCGGCACGGGAGCGACGGACAACGGTACCGGAACACTGACCATGATGGAAGCGATGCGTATCCTTCACCTCGTCTATCCGCATCCCAAACGCACCATTTTAGTCGGACATTGGGGCAGTGAGGAAGAAGGACTCAACGGCTCGCGAGCATTCGTGGAAGATCATCCGGAGATCGTCGCGCATATCCAGGCGGTGTTCAACCAGGACAATGGCACGGGAAGGGTAGTGAATCTGTCCGGTCAGGGTTTTCTGAATTCTTATGACTATCTCCAACGCTGGTTGTCCAGGGTTCCTTCCAATATCCGCGATAGCATCAAAACCACCTTCCCCGGTATCCCCGGCGGAGGCGGCTCGGATTTCGCCTCGTTCGTAGCGATGGGGGCGCCCGCCTTTTCACTCAGCAGCCTCAACTGGTCCTATGGCGCCTATACCTGGCATACCAATCGCGACACCTACGATAAGATAGTCTTCGACGACCTGCAAAACAATGCCATTTTAGTTGCGGCGCTGGCATACATGGCCAGCGAAGACCCCGTTACCACCTCGCGTGAAAAGAGCGTTTTGCCCGTCAACAACCGCAACGGTCAGCAGATAAAATGGCCCGAGCCGGTGAAATCGATCCGGAAAGGAGGACTGGACTAAATTTTCTGCGAGGTTCGATGGACCATAGTAAATTTGCCCCTTGCTA
Organism: Puia sp.; assembly: GCA_036010185.1. Lineage (GTDB taxonomy): Bacteria > Bacteroidota > Bacteroidia > Chitinophagales > Chitinophagaceae > Puia. Next base: position 186 of record DASYSV010000346.1, on the reverse strand, counting down.
TGGCTATCGACACCCACAATCCGGAATTTCAGCTGGCGGCGCAATTCGTCCATCAAACTTCCCGATCCCTCTTCCTCACCGGCAGAGCCGGCACAGGAAAGACCACTTTCCTGCGTCATATCCGGGACACCGGCAGAAAGAAAATGGCGGTGCTTGCGCCAACCGGCGTGGCAGCCATCAATGCGG
>DASYSV010000217.1:0-5102 GCA_036010185.1 Puia sp. | reverse complement strand
GCACCAGCCGCGTCGTGCCTCATTTGTACGCCCGCTCCCGCAACCGCGCAACCGTCTCTCCAATTCGCCCGATCGCATAGTCCACTTCTTCCTCAGTCGTCCATCTCCCTAATCCAAGACGCAGCGAGCTATGCGCCAGATCGTCGTCAAGACCCAATGCCTTGAGCACATAGCTGGGCTCCATGGATGCCGATGTACACGCCGAACCCGATGAAAGCGCGATATCCTTCCCCAGCGCTGCAAGCAGCGCCTCTCCATCTACACCGGCGAAAGAGATATTCGTCGTTTGCGGCAGACGGTGAAGCCTACTCCCGTTGACCCGCGACCCTTCAATCAGCAGACCCTCCTCCAGCCGATCGCGCAGGAGGGCGACCCGCAACGCATCGCCCTCCATCTCCTCTCCGCAGATCGCACAAGCCCTACCCAAACCCACGATGGCCGGAACATTCAGTGTGCCGCTACGCATCCCGCGCTCATGACCGCCCCCATCCATCTGCGCCGCCAACCTGACACGCGGATCGCGCCGGCGTACATACAACGCACCGATCCCCTTCGGCCCATATAATTTATGCGCACTCAGCGTCAGCACATCGATGCCGTCCGCATTCACATCCACCGGCACTTTCCCCACCGCCTGCGTGGCATCGCTGAAAAATAACACCCCATGCCGTCGCGCGATGGCGCTTATTTTCCTAATGGGCTGCAATACCCCGATCTCGTTATTGGCATACATCACCGCGATAAGCACGGTCGTCGGCCGTATAGCCGCCTCCAGCTCCGCGAGATCGATCAAACCCTCCGCATCCACCGGCAGCCAGGTCACCTCGCCGCCCAGCCGCTCGATATGATGACAGCTGTCCAGCACCGCCTTATGCTCCGTCACCACCGTAATGATATGATTACCCTTTGCCGAATACGCCTCGAAAACGCCCTTAAGCGCGAGATTGTCGCCCTCCGTGGCGCCCGATGTGAAAACGATCTCCTTCGTCTCCGCGCCGATCAGCCTCGCCACCTGTTCCCGCGCCACCTCCACCGCTTCCTCACCCTCCCAGCCAAAGCTATGGCTCCGGCTCGCCGCATTCCCGAATTTCTGCGAAAAATAAGGCAGCATGGCCTCCACTACCCGCGGGTCGCAAGGCGTAGTGCTGTTATAGTCGAGATAGACGGGCAGTTTGACCATGCCTCAAAGTTACCTAAATTGCCTTATGCAAAAAGTCGAACACATCGGCATCGCCGTTAAAGACCTCGCGGCCAGCATCCCGCTCTACCAGACCTTGCTCAACACCCCCTGCTACAAAACCGAGGAGGTCCCCAGCGAGCGCGTCAACACCGCCTTCTTCCGCACCGGCGACACCAAGATCGAGCTCCTCCAGGGACTCACATCCGACAGCATCATCACCAAATTCGTCGAAACCCGCGGCGAAGGCATGCACCACATCGCCTTCGAAGTCGCCGACATCCACGCCGAAATGCAACGCCTCTCCGCAGCCGGCTTCACCCTCCTCAACCCCACCCCCAAACCCGGCGCCGACAACAAACTGGTCTGCTTCCTCCACCCCAAAACCACCGGCGGCGTTCTCATCGAGCTTTGCATGGAAAAGAAATAACCGCCATACCCGCCACGACCGCCACGAAGCGGCAACCGCCATACCCCAACCGCCCCTACAGCGCCTCTATCGAAAACCTCGTAAACTTCTCCTTCTTATTATACTCCGCAACCATCATGTGCCCCTCCTTCGCCGGAAACACATTGATCTTCACATTCCCATCCTTATGTGGTATCGTCCGCACCACTTTTTTCCCATTCACATTATAGATATAGATATTCCGCTCATCGTCGATGATCACATAATTGGTCTTCGTATCGGGGTTCGACACGCTGTAATAGTCCGTTGGCGTGAGAAACCGATTCTCGCGTTTCGGGTTGATGATACACCCCGCTATATACGCATCGCCGCTGGCCGGGTCAATATCGAAAGACAGTACCTTCAGCCAATTGTCATATCCATCCCTCAGATCGAAATTGTTTTTCGGCCGGAGATCCCTCGCGGAATAATCGAATAGCGTAAAAGCGCCTTCCGGGACGCGCTCGTTCTGTTTCAGCATAAGGTAGATGTCCTCACCCGAGGCCAACAGGTAATAACGTTCGGCAAGCATCGGCGACTCTATTTCATGCCGAAGCTCGCCCTTGTCGTCGAATACGAGCAACTTATGCATCATATCATCGCCATAGAAAAATGCAAATCCATGTTTGGGGATATTCTTTATCTGCATCCCATATTTCAATTCCGCCCCGATCACCACCGGCGCACGATGGCTCACCTGCGCGAGCCTGACTTCCATATGCGCATCCTTATAGTACGTGTTGATCACTTTTCCGTCGAGATTGATGAATTGCAGAAGGATATGACTGTAACTTGCGGCATCCTCCGCCTTCTGAAGACCATTGTATGACCTGATCTTCTGCATCCCCGTCAGCGAAGTCTGGATATACCCTATACATAACACGTTCGCCTCGAACGAGACGGTCTGAAGGACCAGGTTCGCCTGACGAAAATTCACGGTGCCGATATCGTTCAGGTTTTCATCCATGATCGTTATCCGGTAGTTGAACGAATCCTCGCTGGCCTTTTCGAGACGCGTAAATGCGAGATAACCGACCAGCGCATTGTCCTGCGTGATCGCCCTCATCTGTGTCGAGATATCTTCGCCCACCTCCTTGAAGATCCTGGTCTGCGCGCGGAGGCCGAAGCAAAAAAGCAAAAGAATTGCCGAAGATCCCAGTATTTTCATTCCACAATATCTCAAAAAAATTAGTGAAAACACTTATCCATTTTTATTACCTTGTCTTCCGCTTTCTGCCATGAGAAAACCCCTTCTATACCTGGCGCTCCTCCTCATAGCCGCGACCACCGTGTCGCAAACCCTTCGCGCCCAGCTGCTGCCCATTCGCAACTACACCACACGCGAAGGCCTCAACGCCAATAGCATTAACGCCATCCTCCGCGACTCAAAAGGCATGCTTTGGGTCGGCACCTACAACGGCGTCAACTGGTACGACGGGGAACGCTTTCTCCAACCACAGATGAGGACGCGCAGCGGACAGATCTACGTGACGCAGTTCATGGAAGACCGGCGTCACCAGGTATGGGTCGCCACCTGGTATAGCGGCATCTACAGATATGCTGGCGGAGCCTTCATGAATTTCCTGCCCGATTCGGAACATATCAGCGACCAGGCGAACAGCGTCATCGATATCGCCGAGCTGGACAGCGGCCGCTATCTCGCCAGCACCGATCGAAACGCATGGATCTTCGACGGACGGCATTTCACATTGCTGGACCCTGCCAACCCTATGCTCAACCAGCAGATCCATTCCATACTCTACACCCGGCGCGGCGATATCCTGATAGGACTTCCCCAGGGCCTGGCATGGTACAGGAAAAAAGGATCGGGATGGGAGAATGCGGGACTGCTGCTGAAAGGCATCGATATCGACAAAATGGCTGCCCTCAGGGACGAAGTGTGGATCACCGGTTCTGCAGGTCTATATTATATCGCATCGATCGGCGCCTTCCTCTCTTCTTCCTTTCCCCAGTCCTCCTATCCCCGGACCACATCCTCCGGGTCCGCCCCATCCCCTCCCCGTTCCTCGCCGCGCCTGCTGCTGCCCGGGCCCATCGACAATGTCTTCCCTCAGCCCAACCACGACTGCTGGTACACCGAAGGAAAAATAGGCGCTTGCCTGTTGCATGACGGCCGGCCCGTCCGGCAAATTTCAAAAGCCAACGGTCTTCCTTCCACATTCGTCAAAACGATCTGCACCGACGCCGAAGGCATCACCTGGCTCGGTACGGAATACGGCCTCGCCAAACTTACACCCGCTGGCTATCGCTTCTTTCCCATCCGGGAAGATGCGGACAACGATGCCAACATCATTGCTATCGAAACGGACGCCACAGGCATCCTCTGGCTCGGCACCTATGACGGCCTCTACCGGATGCAGGGCAATATCACCCGCGAAGTGAGAAAGACCGATGGAGCCCGCTGCGGTTTTGTCTTCGATCTGCTGCGCGATCACCACCGCCGTCTCTGGGCTTGCACGGCAACAGGCATCTATACCATCGAAAAGGACAGGGTCCGGCAATGGGACACACGGATCGCCACCGCCATTTCCGAAGACGGCAACGGCACGGTCTGGTGCGGTTGCAACGATGGCCGGGTCCTCCGGTTCGACAACAACAGCTTTCATGAAATGTCCCAGCACGCCATTGTCGACGAACGGATCGCGGGCATCTACCACGACAATGCAGGGTCTCTCTGGGTCGGTTATTCGCTTTCGGGGATCCGGAAATTCGGGGTGTCGCAAGACAGCCTCCGGCTCCTCAAAGAATTCTCCGAGAACTCCGGCAATCTCCTCGTCCGCAACATGCTCGGCGACGGCAATGGACATCTGTTGGTGGGTACCCGAACCGGCGGTCTCTACGTCTTTGATTCCACCGGCACATTATGGACGCCTGTCACGATGGACCAGGGTCTTAGCGGCAACTGGATCAAGGGCATATCCACCGAAGCCGGAACGATATTCCTGGCCACTAACAACGGTCTCGATATACTGGATGCACGACGCCATCCCTTTGCCATCCGGCATATCCCTTTCAACGACGGCCTCGTCCCCTCCGAATTCAATACCGTCAATCTGCACGGCGACACGATCTGGCTGGGCACCGCCAGGGGTGTCCTCGAATATGTCCCGGGAAGCCAGCTGCCGGATAGCATACCCCCGGCCATCTACGCCACGAGAGCCGTCATCAATGGCCGTTCCGATAGCAGCTTCGGTCACTTCATGCACAACAGCCGTCTTCCGCGACTGGAATACGATCAAAATAACCTTTCCTTCGATTTTGCCGGCCTCAGCTTCCGGGATGAGTCAGCCGTGCGTTATCGCTATCGGCTCGAGGGTCTTGACAATGACTGGAGCCCGCCCACCGACCGCCGCTATGTCAATTACGGGAACCTCACGCCGGGAGATTACCGGTTCCTCGTTATCGCCTCAGGTGATGATCGTCTTTGGAGCAGCCAGCCGGCATCCGTCGCATTTA
>DASYSV010000209.1:0-11006 GCA_036010185.1 Puia sp. | reverse complement strand
GATTGGCGCTGGGGGTGCGGCGGGGACTGCGACAGGGGGTGCGGCGGATGACGACGGTTTCAGGGAAGGGCCGACGGGCGAATATCTTGAAGTGGTGGACTATGACCCTACGGTACAGAAATTTTATGCACCGGTAAATCTCAACGACCCCTATATCCTGGCCCAGGATGGACTGGCGCCCAGCGAGAGTAATCCGCAATTCCATCAGCAGATGGTGTATGCGGTGGCGATGACGACGATCAAAAATTTCGAAATGGCGCTTGGCAGACCCATCATGTGGGCGCCGCATGTCTGGATAGATAAGCAACAGGGAAAGAGCGTCACCCATTATGACTTCGTCCGGCGTCTTCGTATCTATCCGCATGCCTTCCGGGATGCGAACGCCTATTACAGCCCGCAGAAGAAGGCATTGCTCTTCGGATATTTTTCGGCGCAGCCGGCGGAGATCACCATACAGATGCCCAACACCGTAGTCTTCACCTGTCTCAGTCATGACATCATCGCCCACGAAACGACGCATGCCATCTTAGACGGCATGTACAGGCGATATATCGATGCGACAAACCCGGATACGCTGGCTTTTCATGAAGGTTTTGCGGATATCATCGCACTATTCCAGCATTTTACCTTTCCGGAAGTATTGCGGCACCAGATAGCGCGGACAAGGGGAGACCTGGCGTCGCAAAACCTGTTGGGGGAGCTGGCTCAGCAATTCGGTACTGCTATCGGAAGCTATGGCGCTCTTCGCGACGCCATCGGCAAGATAGACGAAAAGACGAAGAAGTGGGTACCCATCGAACCTAACGGGAACGAATATCAGACAACAACGGAGCCGCATGCGCGGGGCTCGATCCTGGTATCGGCGGTGTTCGATGCGTTCCTCGCCATTTATAAGAGTCGTGCTGCCGACCTGTTGAGGATAGCAAGCGGCGGGACGGGTATCCTGGCACAAGGGGAGTTACCGACCGATCTTGTGAACCGTCTTGCATCCGAAGCGGCCAAATCCGCAAGACATGTCCTGGGGATGTGTATCCGGGCGCTGGATTTTTGTCCTCCGGTGGACATTACTTTTGGAGATTATCTCCGCGGTGTTATTACGGCAGATGCCGACCTGGTAGCCGACGACCGGAATGGGTACCGTATCGCCTTTATCGATGCCTTCCGCAAACGCGGGATCTATCCCACGGGAATCCGGAATCTTTCGATCGAAAGCCTGTGTTACCCGCATCCAAGCGCCACCGATCTGCAGGACATCGGCACACATCTGTCCATCCTGACGACATTCCTGCGTGAGTTCCATACCAATACCATTTATACGACTGACAGGGAAAAACTGTTCAACATCACCGGCGACTATATTGGCGGGGGCAAGACCGATACGGAAGTTAAGGTGCTGGGTCTTCACCGCCGGATAAATATGAAATTTCTCGACTCCGATAAATTTCAGTCGCTGACGGGATTGGTGCTGAATCGTCACTGGGCGGACCTGGGTATCCGAACCTCCAACGCTTATAACCAGCAGATGCCCTCTTTCGAGGTGCATTCGCTGAAGGTCGCCTCGCGCGTGGGGCCCGACGGTAACAAGACCAATCAGATCGTTCTCACGCTGATCCAGCGCTGCGGCATTAGGAAGATCAACGAAAAACCGGATGGGCCGCCGACAGTAGAGACATGCACACCGGCAGAACAGGAAAAGACGGGCGAAGGTTTCATCATGACCGGTGGCTGTACACTGATCTTCGATCTCGACTCGACGCAGCTGAAATATGCCATCTCGAAACCCCTGCTCGATATAGACAGGCTGAAGGCGGGGGGCAAGGACGATGCGAGCGAAGGTGGGAAATATGGGATAGATGCTGCGCGGGCGGCGAAGATGGATGGATATCTGAATCAACGGCCGACGGACACTGCGTTCCAGGCGTATTTTGCACCTAAGCCGGGAAGTGTCGTCGAACCGTTTGCATTACTTCATCAATCCTAAGTTATGGCAAAGGCAAAAAAAACAGCGGTGAAGGCGCCGGTGGGGGCGACGGCGGTGGGAAAGGCGACTGGGAAGGTCACGAGTATTCGCGTCCGGATGTATCGTGGAGGGACGGGAGATTTTTTCCTGTTGCAATTCGTCGCGGGAACCACGGTGACCTTCCGGATGATGATCGACTGCGGCTGTATCCGCGGTTCAAAGGAAGTGTTTACTCCGCTGATCGCCGATCTCGTGAAGGAGACGAAGGGAAAGATCGATCTGCTGGTCGTCACGCATGAACATGCGGACCATATCAACGGGTTCCAGCTGATGAGCAAGGAATTCGAGAAGATAGAGGTGGCAAAACTGTGGTTCGCCTGGACGGAGGACGATACCGACAAACTGGCGAATGAATACCGGAAGAAATATACGCGGATGAAAATGGCGCTGGCTGCGGCGGGAATGAAGTTAAGGGCGCTGTCGAACGACACGAAATATAAGCAGCAGTTCGGGCGGGAGCAGCAATTTGCGGGGATGCTTGCCGCGCAGCAGGATTTCGCCGACCGTATCGATGAATTGTATGCGCTGAACGCTCTGGCTGCCACGGGCAGCGGTACGGACACGATGGTCGATAAGTTGAAAGAGTGGAAGGTGATCGGGAAGGATACGGTCGTGGAATTCTTTTCCCCGGGCGACATTATTGAAAATCTGCAGGGCGCCACGGGGTTGCGGTTTTATGTGCTGGGTCCACCCCGTGAATTGAGCTATCTGAGCATGGAACAGAAGACGGGTCAGACCTATGAAAAGAGAGAGGAGAAGAGCACGGTGGAATTCGCTTTTGTTACGGCGCTGGCGGATGGGCCGAACAGAGACGCCGCCCATAGCCCCTTCGACGGAGCTTACGAACTGAAGAAAGATGCCGGCAGCCCCATTCGCGCATCCTATCAGGCGAAAGAGAACGGCTGGCGAACGGTGGACAACGATTGGCTGAACAGCGCGGGCGCGCTTGCGCTCGAACTGCAGCAGAGCATCAACAACACCAGCCTCGCGCTCGCCATACAGTTCGAGGACAGCGAGCGGGTCCTGCTCTTTCCGGGCGATGCGGAATATGGATGCTGGCAAAGCTGGCATGACAAGCTCCGCTGGAACGTTCGCATCGGCGGGAAACAAAGAATTGTAGATATCAATTATCTTTTGAAGAATACCGTCTTTTATAAAGTCAGCCATCATCTTTCACAGAACGGCACGGCGAGTCATCTCGGGGTCGATCTGATGACACATCCCGATCTTGCGGCGATGGCTACACTCGATCTGAAGCGCATCATGGACCTTTGGCGGAACACCATGCCAAACGATTTTTTGGGCGCCCAGCTGATCACGCGTACCAGGGGACGTATCTTCTTCACCGGGGAGCGGGAGCCCATCCTGAAAAATATTCGTACGGGCAGGGTGACGGTCGGAAAGAGCGCTGTGGAAATGGTGGATGGGTATAATAAACCGTTTGACAGATCGATCTTTATCGAGTACGAAGTGAAATAGGCGGGCGCGGGGGTGGTGGGATGATCGAAGCGCGTGCGGGAGGTGGTGGGATGAAGGATTTGGGGTGATCGAATTTGATACCTTTTTGACAAAATTGGAAAGGGGGAAATGTTTTATATTTAGGCCATGCTAACGATCAAATCCCACAAGAGAATTGCCCTCTTTTTCCTATCGATCCTATTGCTTACCGCACCCGCTATGGCCACCGTCAAATCCTGGCAGAAAGAGACGGACGGCGTAAGCTTTGTCCTCGATGTCGGCGAAATGAAGATCCGTGTATGTCGCCCGGATATCATCGAAGTACAATATTCCATTTTGCCGCGGCTGCCGCAGCGACGCTCGCTGGTGATCACCAATCTTTTCAGCGAGGCGGCGTCTTTCACGGTGTCGGAGACGGGAAGTACTGTGGTGATCGTCACAAAGCAGCTGCGCATTACCATTGATAAGTCCAGCAATGCGATTACGTATTCGGATCCGGGAGGCAAGACGATACTGGCCGAAGACGCGAAGGATAACAAGTCGATGGAGCGATCGGTATTGGCGACGAGTATTTCCACTTATTCCTGTTCGACGGGTTTTCAGTCGCCGGCGGACGAGGGTCTGTTCGGGCTGGGTTGTCACCCGCTGGATTCGGGGTCGATCGACTATAAGGGCCGTGACCAGGAGATGCTGATCAAGTATATGACCGGAGCGATCCCGGTAATGCTGTCCACGAAGGGGTATGGGTTGTTGTGGGATAACTATTCGGCTTCGAAATTTTATGGATCGGATCCCGCGAAGTACCGCTATGTGTCGGAGAGCGGCAACCTGGTGGACTATTATTTTTTCTACGGTCCCGGGTTCGACCACATCATCTCCTCCTACCGGGATGCCACCGGCCGGGCGCCGATGTTCGGCAGATGGGCTTTCGGGTTATTCCAGTCGGAGGACAGGTATAAGTCACAAGCTGAAGTGCTGGGTGCGGGTGCGGGATACAGGAAGGCGCATATTCCGGTGGATGTGATCGTACAGGACTGGTATTACTGGGAACCGTTGCCCATTGGTTCCCACGTGATGAATCCGCAGCGCTATCCGGATCCGAAGGGTATGCTGGATTCGCTGCATGATGAACATCTTCATGGAATGATATCGATATGGCCAGTTTTTGGAAAGGGGACGGCCAATTACGATGCGTTGAAGGCGATGGGGGGACTGACGAGTATCACCTGGGACAACGTGGTGACGCATACGTTCGACACTTATTACGACGCGCATAATCCCGATGCGCGGCAGTTGTACTGGGAGCAGGCGAGAGATAGTCTTGTCAAGCGTTATGGCTGGGATGCGTGGTGGATCGATCAGTGCGAGCCGGATAACGGAACGCTGCTGGATGCCCGCCGGCAGGCACAGTTTTTTACAGGTCGCGGTGTCGACTTCTTCAATACCTATTCACTGATGCACACCGACGGTATCTATAAGGGCTGGCGAAAGGACATCCCGGGGAAGCGGGCTTTCTTTCTCGCGAGACAGGCTTTTGCCGGCCAGCAGCGCAACGGCGCGACCTTATGGTCTTCGGATATCCAGTGTACATGGCATGATTTCAAGGATCAGATACCGCAGGGCATCAATGCGTGCGCCGCGGGTATTCCTTACTGGACATCGGATATCGGCGGGTATCATCTGAACTGGCAGGCGCCGGACTGGTCGACGCCGGACAACCGCGAGCTGTTCACGCGTTGGTTCCAGTTCGGGACCTTCTGCCCAATTTTCAGGATCCATGGGAAGGGTCAGCGGGCGTTGTATTCGCGTAATTGGGATGAGAAGACGCGGGCGACATTGTTGGATTATGACAAGCTGCGTTATAGGCTGCTACCTTATATCTATTCGCTGGCGGGAATGGTGACGCAGGATAATTATACGATCATGCGATCGCTGGCATTCGATTTCAGGGATGATGCATCGGTATATGGGGTAGCGGACCAGTATCTGTTCGGGCCTGCATTTATGGTTTGTCCGGTGACGACGGATGGTGCCCGCACGCGCCCGGTGTATCTGCCGAAGGCTGCGTGGTATGACTTCTGGACAGGCGCCCGTGTAGACGGTGGGAAGACTGTGCAGGCGGCGGCGCCGGTCGACAAGTTGCCATTATATGTGCGTGCGGGTTCGATCGTCCCTATGGGTCCAGAGATGGAGTATGCGATGCAGCGGCCGGAGGATATGGTGGAGTTAAGGATTTATCCGGGAGCGGATGGACAGTTCACCTTGTATGAGGATGCAGGCGATGGATATGAGTATGAGCAGGGGGCGTTTGCGACGACGAAGTTTTCGTGGAAGGATAAGCTGCGGACGCTCGCGATCTCGGATACGAAGGGGGATTTCCCGGGGAGGTTGAAGAAGCGGGTATTCAATGTCGTTATAGTCGGGGAGGGGAATGGTGTTGGAGAGGGTGGTGGTGCGAAGGTGGCGAAAAAGGTGGTATATTTAGGGAAGGCGGTGAGTGTAGTGGTGCCGCAGAATCGATGATTGGGGATGACTGTGGATGACTGGGGATGACTTGGGATGACTGGGGATGACTGGGGATGACTTGGGATGACTCGCGGGGTGGGACCCGGTGCGAATACGATCGTGTTACCGGGAATGGATCGGATTGCGCAAGGGATGTACCTGTTGTCCGTGGGGGGCAGGTGAGGGGTACGGTGAAAGTGGTAAAGGAATAGGGTCGCGGCCGGCTTTGTCGCGGCTGACAGCCCGTTACTCGGAGCGTAGGGTATGGGCGGGGTTGATGACGGCGGCTTTTAGAGATTGGAAGATAGTGGTGAGCAATGCGAGGATGACGACGATGGACGCGGCCACTATGAAGGGTCTGGGTCCGATGGTGGTGCGATAGGCGAAATCCTGCAGCCAGCGCCAGGAGGCGAGCCAGGAAAGCGGGACCGCGATGCCGATGGCGATCGCGATGAGACGCGCGAAGTCTTTTGAGAGGAGCGCGACGATGCCTTTTGTGTCGGCGCCGAGGACCTTACGGATGCCGATCTCTTTGGTGCGTTGTTCGGCGGCATGGGCGGATAGACCGAAAAGACCGAGACAGGCGATGAGGATGGCAAGGGTGGACAGTACGGTTACGACACGACCCATGCGTTGTTCGGCGCGATAGATGGCGTCGAAGTCTTCATCCATAAATGAGTATTCGAAGGGGCGGTGGGTACCGAGTGCCGGCCATTGGGCTTTGATGTTTTTGAGGATCTGCGGGATTTGGCCGGGTTGGATGCGGACGGCGAGATCGGGGGCATAGTCGGGGCGATCGATGAGCACCAGCGGGGTGACGGCGGAACGTATGGAGTTGAAATTGAAATCTTTTATAACACCGATGACGGTGGAGTTTATCGGGCCGTGCCAATAGCCATCGTACCGGATGGTCTTGCCCAGCGGATCGTCTGCGATGCCGAAGCGTCGGGCCGCCGTCTCGTTGAGGATGATAGCGGTGCTGTCGGTTGGATATTGCCGGGAAAAGTTGCGCCCGAGCAGCAGCCGCATATCCATCGTCGGTATATAGCCTTCATCGACTTCCCATAATTCAGTTTGCAGAGCGTTGGGATCACCTTTCCGCACGCCCCAGTTGTGCCAGCGGCGCTGGCCGGTAGGGAGAAAGGACGTGATCGTGGCGTCGGTTACGCCGGGCCAGCTGCGGACTTCATTCTTCAGATACCCCAGACCCGGGGCTACGGCGGGGGCGCCGGGAGGGCCAGCCAATACATCCAGGTTTTTTACGATGAGTACCTGGCTGCGATCGAACCCGAGGTCCTTGTTTCGGATGTAGTTCAGCTGGCGGAAGACGACCAGGGTGCCGACGATGAGGAATACCGATATGGTGAACTGGACGACGACGAGTGCGTTGCGAAAACCGCCGGCTTTGCCGCCGGGAGACGCTTTGCCTTTGAGGACTTCGACGGGCCGGAAGCCGGAAAGGAAGAAGGCCGGCCAGATGCCGGACCCAAGGCCTACTATTGCCGCGATGGCCGTTAATGCCGGCAGTAACCAGCGAAGGGTGGCGACTGTGACGGACAGTTGTTTGCCGGTGAGCTCATTGAACCGGGGTAGTAGCAGGATGGTTAGTATCAAAGCCAGGATGGCGGCGGCCAGCGTCATCCCTACAGACTCGCCGAGGAACTGAGCTATAAGCGCGCGCCGCGCGGACCCCAATACTTTACGGACGCCTATCTCACGGGCACGACTGACCGATCTTGCCGTTGCGAGGTTCATGAAATTAATGCCCGCGATCAGCAGCACGAGTACCGCGACGGCCGAAAAGATCCTGACATACTGGATGCTTCCGCCAGGCTCCAACTCATCGGAGCGATTGGAATGCAGGTGGATATCGGTGACCGGCATCGCGCTGAGATGTACATAGTAGCTGCCGTGGTTGTCGTCTTCCATCGCCGCATATTCCGGGGCGAAACGGCGCATGAATTTCGACAGTTTGGCGTCGAAGACGGTCTTGTCGGCGCCAGGTTTCAGCAGGACGTACGTGCTCATCCTGTAGATAGCATAGAAATTATGATTCTTCCGCATGCCGTTGCCCAGCATGGAGAGGAGGATGTCGTAGTGAAAATGCGACTGCGCCGGCATGTCGGCGATGACGGCTTTTACGGTATAGGCGATGGTGTCGCCGGCCCGGATGAGCGTGCGGCCGATGGCGTGGGTAGTGTTGAACCAGCGTTTGGCGGTGGAGGATGTGAGGATGGCGGAGTGGGGATCGAGGAGGGCGGCGGTGGGGTCGCCTTCGATGGTGGTTATCGTGAACACCTGGAAGAAGCCCGGGTCGACGAATGCAAGGCGTTTTTCGAGGATATCTTCTTTGTCCTTTCGAAAGAGGTGGTCTTCTTCGGGAAGGATGCGGACGGCCTTTTCGACTTCGGGATAGGATTGTGTCAGCTGCGCCGCTATTGCAGGCGAGGCATCGGCGAAGGAGGTGACCTGGCCGTTGAGACAGATATCGGTATGGATGCGGACGATGCGACCCGAGTTGATGTTATAATGGTCGTAGGACAACTCGTCGGTGACATAGAGGACGATGAGAAGAAATGTAGTAAGGCCCAGCGTGAGACCGAGGAGGTTGAGGAGGGAGAAGGATCTGTTTTTTTGAAACTGGCGGAGGGCTAGTTTCAGACCGGGGCTTTGCATCGAATGGCGGTTTTTATAAAGTTAAAGAAAATGTGGAAAACTTTTTTGGGGGCAGGGGTGGAGATGCAGCCAGCACGGTTATGGGCGCAATCGACGCGGTTGTTGGCAAAATCGACACGGATATAGCCGGATCGACGCGCCAGCATTTAGCTATGTGAGTGTTTACACTTATTGGTCGACGTTTGATTTTCGATATCTTCGATGACGATCCTTTATCCGCGTTTGCAGATACGTACCCGCTCTTGCAGATCCATACCCGCTGCTGCATTTACTCCACTTTACTCATCGTTTTCAATCTTCAAAATATGACCAAGACCCTCTTATTGCTGCTGCTTTCCAGCCTCGCCGTTTCCGGCAGCCTGAAGGCTCAATCTGCTAACTTCAATTTTTCGAATCCCGCGGCACCCGTGTCCGGCTGGACGAATGTCGTGGGTGATCCATACTTATCGGTGGTCACGGCTACGAGCAATGGCATTACGATCAGTTCGGTGGCCACGGCCAACTGGGCGCAATACAATGGCAACTCGGCCTTCAATGGGTTGGGGGAAAGCACCGGCAACAGTGTCTTTCCGGGTGGAGTACTATTGAACCACTGGTATCAATATAGTGCGCCAGGGGAGTACACCGCGGGCAAAAACCAGTTCCTGATCAGCGGGCTCAACCCCAACAATGTCTATACCATCGACATGGCCGGCAGCAGCACCTCTTCGCTCAATAACAACCCCGTCCAATATACGGTGTCGGGGATCATCGTGTATCCCGTCCAGCAGGAGAACAACCACAATAATTCCACCAACTATGCCAGCTTCAACGTGGCCCCGGATGCCAGCGGGAATGTGAAGGTCTATGTCAACACGCTGCCTACGACAGATATCGGGGACATCAGCGGAATTACGATCACGGATAACGGCGCCGCCCCGGCGCCGACGGCCAGTATTACCAGTCCGACGAATGGCGCCACGCTGACGCAGGGCAATATCACCATCTCGGCCAATGCTGCGGTCAGCGGCGGCGGTACGATAAGCTCGGTACAATTCTATGCGGGTGCGACACTGATCGGTACGTCGTCCACATCGCCCTACAGCGTCACCTGGGCAAACGCCGCGCCGGGAACCTATTCGCTGACTGCCAAAGCCACGGATTATCTGAACAGGACGGTGACATCTTCGGCTGTGAGCGTCACCATCCAGGCGGCGGGAGGAGGAGGGGGCAGCTGGATCTTTTCCAGCGGGACTTTGTATGATGCCACGGACAATGTCGCTATCGGCACGAACAGCGCGCAGGGGTATAAGTTCGCCGTGAATGGAACGGCTATTTTTACGAAAGTGCTGGTTAAGCCCTTCCCGAACTGGCCGGACTATGTGTTCAGGAAGGATTATGTGCTGCCCGGGCTCGACGCCGTGGAGGCCTATATCCATGCGCATCATCATCTGCCGGGTATTCCATCGGAAAAGGAAGTCAGCGGCGGAGTCGATGTGGGCGCGCAACAGACGGCGTTGCTGAAGAAAATGGAAGAGCTGACGCTCTACCTGATCCGCGAGAATAAGTCGCTGAGGGAGCAGAATGCCCGGCTGGAGGCGCAGCAAAAAGAGATCGATGAATTGAGGGCGATGATACAGGCGAATGGTAAACATTGATCGATGGTGTTTGGAAAAAAATTGGCAGCTTTGCAGGATCAATCACACTAAATGCAAAGCATATGTCAAGAGTATCAATTTACCTGAATTTTCAGGGTAACACGGAGGAAGCGTTCAATTTTTACAAGGGGATCTTCGGGACTGAATTCTCGGGGCCGATAGCCAGGATGAATGATGTGCCGATGCAACCGGGAATGCCGCCGCTGCCGGAGAAAGAGAAGAATGCGGTTATGCATGTCGATCTGCCGATCATCGGCGGGACGCACCTGATGGGCACCGATATGCTCGAATCCATGGGACATAAGCTGAAGGTGGGGAATAATACGACTATTTGTCTGGAGCCGGACAGCAGGGAAGAGACGGACAAGCTTTTTAAGGGATTGTCGGCGGGCGGGTCGGAAATAGAGGTCCCGAAGGATATGTTTTGGGGTTCGTATTGGGGATGCTGTTTGGATAAGTATGGGGTGAGGTGGATGTTCAATTATATGAAGCGGTAAATATGCTTACATTCGGGGCCTAATATCAACATATGGATTCCACACTTTTTACTGCTACCGTTCTCGCTAATTGGGAGACGGCGATCAACAGGGCTACTGTCTTTTTCGACAAATGCAGCGATGCCGATCTTTTGAAACCGATCGCGCCCGGCAAGAACCGGGTGATCTATCTGCTGGGGCATCTGACGGCGGTGTCGGACAGGATGCTGCCAT
>DASYSV010000203.1:0-4928 GCA_036010185.1 Puia sp. | reverse complement strand
AACACCCCCGCAAAGCTGAAAAAATCGATGAACACATTCCCGTCGACATCCTCGACAAACGCTCCTTTGGCCCGGCGGATCGCAATGGGCATGCTCCCGGGATAGGAGACGATGCTCCCCTCCATTTCCCGCTGCGTGGCCAAAAGCTCTGCCGAACGTTCCCCCGGCAGCGTATCCGATACGATATTGGCGTTTTCCGCCAAATGAAACTCCCCGAATTTATTCATAACTCATATTTGTTTCGAATGTGGTCTGCTCATACGGATCCAGTCTGCCCCCGTCCATACGGTATACCCTATCGGCCACGTCGAAATAATGGTCGTCATGGGTGATGGCGATAACGATCTTGCCGCGCTTGCGCATTTCAGGCAGCAGGGTCCTGTAGAAAAAGAGGCGATAGGAAGGATCCTGGTCCGCGGCCCATTCGTCGAACAGATAAATCGGAGAATCCTCCAGGTAACATTGCAGCAGTCCCAACCTCTTCCTTTGCCCGCCTGAAAGCCGGAGGGAAGTGTAGGCATTCCGCCGAACGGATACTTTTTGATCGAGGTCCAGCAGCTTCAGGTAGTTGTTCACTTCCTCCGACCGGCCTTCCACATCGATGGCATACAGCTTCTCGAATAAATGAACAGGACTGAATACCGCAGAAAAATATTCTCCCAGCCAGCCTGATTCCACGACCTCGCCATTGATCAGGAAATGTCCCTCCTCCGGCTGGTAGAGTCCCGTAAAAAGTTTGGCTAACGTCGTTTTTCCACTGCCGTTGCCGCCGATGATGAACACGATCTCTCCCCTGCCGATCTCCAGGTTCACCGGCCCTACGGTAAATGGACGTATGCTGTCGTCCTGGTCATACCGGAAAACGATCCCTTCTGCGCGGATGCTGTCCACCGTGGCAGACGCGGAAAGGACCCGCCCGCCCTTTTTATCCGCACCCGATGGTATATCCCGGAGGAATTGCCGGATACGGCGGATGGCTACCCTCAACCGCAGAATGCCGGGGACCGAATTCACGATCGCATTGACAGGCCCTGTCAGGTATAATAACACGATAATAAAGCTCATCAGCGTATATGCCTGAATGCCCGGGAAAACCTTCGGAAAAGCGAAAGCCACCATCCCCAGTATCGCGATCAGCACCGCCTCTCCGACGAGCGATGTCTTCACAAATTTGATACTGGCCACGGACATCTTCACCCTAAAAGCATCGGCGCTGGCCGCAATGTCCTCCCGGTAACCCTGCTTTTTATTCCGGCGAAGGGACAGTTCTTTATACCCATCGATCATCCCGTTGAGCAACCGCATGAATACATTCCTGGTATCCCGCGCCTGTTCGTAATATTTGTTCATGCTCCTGATGATCAGGTAATACAGCGTCGAAAGGCTCGCAATGAAGAAAAAAGTCAGCAAAGTAGCCCAGAATGCGATGGAAGCCAGGTACAATAAGGCGCCGGTGGCCGTAAAGATGCTCGTCACGAGCACAACGAACATACTGGTCGAGTCCCCGATGGTGCCGACATCGTCGTTCATGGTCGTATACACCATTCCCCTGTCTATCTTCTCGAATTTCTGATAGGAGGTCTCGAATATCTTGTCGGTCAACCGCATCCTGATCTCATAAATGACGCCCATGGTGAAATTGATCAGGCTCACCTGGACGAACATCCTGCCCATCAGGTAGACCGACAGCATCAGCAAATAGTAGAACACCAGGTAACCCAGCTTCACTTCGCTATCCAGCGAAGAGGTGATCAATATGATGAGCAGCATGTTGGCAAGCCCCGACAGGATGCTCAGCAACAATAGCTTGGGCGTCATTCTCCTGTACTCGTTCTTCTCCGGAAAACCCACCGAAAGCACGTATGCCCCGCAGGTCAGTCCGATGCAAAAGATCAGCAGCCACAGCGCAAGGAGGAAGCTTGCCGGCGTCCATACGATCATCGCCTGCCAGGTGAAGCCGAATACGGCCTTCGGGGCCAGGTAAAGTCCGGCCGCATAGGGCAACAGCGCCAGCAGCAGCAACCCGATCTTCCGCAGTTGGCTTCCGGAATAACCCTGATAGGTCCTTCGCCGCCGGATAATGTCGAGGACAACCAGAACCAAAAAAGTCAGCACGATCAGCGCATATCCTCCCAGGAGAAGGGATGTCACGGAGAACACCTTGTCGAAGTTGTCCCCGGGGTCGAATTCCTTCTCGATCTTTTCCCCCGCCAGCAGCTTGATCAGCCTGTTCCCGATCACCGGCGTGTAGCTGCTATTCGAATTGGTGACGATGGCCACACCTGTCTTTTTCGCGGGGCGGAATACCACATACGAAGAGAAGTTCGGATTGGTCCCTTCATGGAAGATCTCGCCTGTACCGTCGAGCGCCACCTGCCAGCCGGATGCATAGCTATCCATACCGTGAAGCGGTACGCTTTCGTCCCGCTGCTGCGTATACCGCGCCGCAGGATATAGCGCGCTATCCTCCAGCCCTATCTGGAATAGCACCCACTTCGCCATATCGACAGCATCCGTATTCACATACCCGGCGGCATTATTGCCACCGAACACAGGAGCGTCGTATTTCCTGGCCTTGAAAAATCCGATCTTATACCCCTCGGCCTTTCGTGCCTGATCGATAGGATACCCGATAGTCGTACGCGAAAGCCGCAGCGGATCGATCACCTGCTGCTGAACATATTGCTCGAAGGGCTGACCCGCCACGCGTTGAATGATCAGCGCCAATACATCGTAGTTGATGGTTGCATATTCGAATTTCTTGCCGGGAAGGCGGTTCAGCTCCTGTCCCCGCAGCTGTCTTACCGTCTGCTCCAGCGCATCCTTTCCCGAGATGATGGGTATCTTCGAAATGGTGCTCCATGGGATACCGCTGGTGTGATGCATCAGTTGGCCTATCGTGACCGTCACCGGCGTGTCCTTATAGGACACTTGCCACCAGGGTATATATTTAGATACGGGGTCGTCCGGATGCAACCTCCCTTCCCCGATGAGCCGTGCCGCCGCCAGCGCCGTGAAGGCCTTGCTGCAGGAACCCAGCTCGAAAAGCGTATGTGAGGTCACCGGAGTCCTTTTCTCCACGTCCGCAAAACCATAGTTGCGGAAATACGGGTGACCGTCTATGATCAATACCAGGCTCAGCCCGGGTATATTTCCGGCACGCATCCACGCGGGAACTTCCCGATCCGCCAGTCGGATAAGACTATCCGCCTTGCGTTCCTGTGAAAAAAGGGAATACGGAAGACAGGCCCCCCACAGCCAAAGCAGGGTCAGTCTGTATAGTACGCCATGGGTCTTCATGTCGAATGATTGTTCTTAGCCGCCCTTATCAGCCCTTCGGCCATCGCATCGGTGGAGTCGATGATGACCAACGGGCCGGTGTATCCTCTGGTCAACTGTAAAAGAGATAGCTCCGTACATCCAAGCACCACCGCCTCCGCCTGCCGGTCTTCGAAATATCGAAGCGCCCGTTCCATGTACGAATGGGTGGACGGGGAAAGGATGGTAGGGTTGGCCTTGATGCCCGTGACAGGGTCGTATACCATTTTGTGGATCACGCCTTCCTGAAAATCGACCGACGGCAGAATGGCCTCATAGCCCCATTCCCGCAGCAGCCGGCCATATGTTCCGGATTTGTACGTGCCATTGGTACACATGACGCCTACGCGATGCACGTCGGGATGATTCTCGCGGATATACCCGCATGTTTCCGCCAGCATATGCACCAGCTTTATCCGGCTCCTGCGCTTATGCAGCTCTTGCAGGATAATATCGAATATCGCGGGCGTATGACAGGTATTGCAAGCGATGCCCACAACTTTTGCCCCTGCCTGCTCCAGCTTGCCGATGGTCTCGGCGACATTGTAGGCCGGGTTGACAAGGGTCTCTCCGTCGAGAAATGCGGTGCGGTCGGCAAAATGCCGGGGAAAGGACATCATCACTACGGATAAATGTTCCTGGTCGGCAGCCGCGGCGGTCAGCTCCGTTATCCGGTGAAAAAGTGTGAGACCCGCGACAGGCCCCATTCCCCCGACGATACCGATGACATTGTCTTTATCCAGGTCCATAAGGCTCGGTTATCATTCGGACATGGCTACCAGCACCTTCCTCTGCCCGCTAAAAGGGTTCCTCCCATGACTGACGAGCTCATTGTCGATGAGGAGGAATTCGTCCCTTTCCCAAACCGGCGCCGCCGTGACCTCGTCTATCGTTTTCAGCACCTCGCCGACAAGAGATGCGCTGATCGCCGTCCCATCCCCAAAGCGTACATACATCGGAAAATTCTCCGGTTCGCCATACATCAGCTGGATCACCTCGTACATTTCTTCTCCCAGATGGCTGGGATGGAATTGGTCGATCTGATTGAACCAAACCTTTTCTCCCGTGGCCCTATGCCGAAGGATACCCCTGGAAGGCTGTATAAGCCGGAGACTATCCCTTTCCCCCCACTCGAACTGCATGCCGTAGGATTTGCAATAGTCCTCTGCCTGGCGTTTATCTTTCGTCTCGAACGTGTCCTGCCAGGAAGGGCCCATTCCCGTGTTTCCGTGGAGATTCCTGATATAGGTGATCCCCCGCTGCTCGACTTCCCGGACGATGTCCGGGTCCATCCGTTGCAGGATCTCACGACTGTCCGCCAGCAGCGTTTCGCCACCCGTGACGGCCGGCTGAAGACAGGTAAAAAAAAGTTTATTGGGCCATTTGGCGGAATAAGAAAGCTCGTTGTGCATCGTGATCCGCTGCGTCTGATCATACTCGGTAGAAGTGTACACATGATCCGAAAGCCTGGTCCTTGGCGAATTACCGTCGATGTATCGGAGGAACTTATTCGAGATGGCATCCACGATGCGCTGAAAGGTTTCCGTGGAATCGATATGCACCCCGCGAAATTTGATGGCGCCTTCCGTTTGCAGCCGGTCTTCGATCGC
>DASYSV010000200.1:0-6415 GCA_036010185.1 Puia sp. | reverse complement strand
GATCAGCAAACGGCCCGCCAGGTCGAATCCTGTATGCGCGATATCTATACCCGCATCGGCCTGGACCACCACACCTATATCACCACAGTCAACCAACAGGGAGTAAAGATCTTATGAACTACTATAGCCTTAACAATATTTCACCCATCACCAGTTTCAAAGAAGCAACCATCCGCGGCCAGGCGCCCGATAAAGGCCTCTATTTCCCGGAGACCATCCCCGCTGTCCCCGCAGACCTGCTAAAAAATATCGACTCCCTCTCCCGCGCCGAGCTCGCCTTCCGGGTGATTCGTCCCTATGTCGGGAGCACTATCCCCGATGCCGATCTGCATCGCATCGTTACCGAAACCATCGATTTCGACTTCCCCCTCGTTCCCATCTCGCCCGACATCCGGTCACTCGAACTCTTTCACGGTCCCACCCTCGCCTTCAAAGACGTCGGCGCCCGCTTCATGAGCCGCTGTCTCGGCTATTTCGTCCGTGACACCGACCAACCCGTCACCGTCCTCGTCGCCACTTCGGGCGATACAGGCGGCGCAGTAGCCAATGGTTTCCACAATGTCGAAGGCGTCAACGTCGTCATCCTCTATCCCTCAAAAAAAGTCAGCAGCGTCCAGGAACTCCAGCTCACCACCCTGGGAAAGAATATCACGGCCCTCGAGGTCAACGGCACCTTCGACGACTGCCAGAACATGGTAAAACAGGCTTTCGCGGACCAGACCCTCCAACAAGCGCTCTTCCTTACTTCCGCCAATTCCATCAACGTCGCACGCTGGCTGCCCCAGCAATTCTATTATTTCTTCGCCTGGCAGCAATGGCCCGATAAGTCCAACCCTCCCGTCATCAGCGTCCCCAGCGGCAATTTCGGCAACATCTGCGCCGGCCTCCTGGCCCATCGGTCCGGCCTTCCCGTAAAACATTTCATCGCGGCCTGCAATGCCAATGACGTCGTTCCCCAATATCTGCAAACCGGCAATTATAAACCCGCCGCCGCCCGCCCCACGCTCTCAAACGCCATGGACGTCGGCAATCCCAGCAATTTCGTCCGCGTCCTCGAACTCTTCCATAACCAACTCCCCGAAATAAAAAATACCCTCTCCGCCGTCAGCATCTCCGACAAAGAAACCACCGCCGCCATCCGCGAACTCTACACAAACCATCACTATCTCGCCGATCCGCACGGCGCTGTCGGTTGGCTCGCACTACGACGCTACCTCGACCACCACCCCGGCGAAAAAGGCTTCCTCCTCGAAACGGCTCACCCCGTAAAATTCTATGATACGGTCGAACCGATCATCGGTGAAAAGATCCCTCTTCCGGCGACAGTAAAATCATTGTTAAATCAAAAAAAACAAAGCACCCGCCTCGATCCCGTATACGCGCAGTTGAAGAATTTTTTGCTATCTTGATCCCCAACTCGACAGCACTTGCTTAGTTCTTCATCACCCGTCATAAGATTCTCCGGTCTGGATCACCTCCGGGCACTCGCCATCATTATCGTGTTCTTTTATCACTACGGGATGTTCGGTAACCCGCCCGGTCTGCGCGAGACGCTGGGTAGCTGGGGCTGGACTGGCGTCGACCTTTTTTTCGTCCTCAGCGGTTTTCTCATCGGAGGCCAGCTTTTCGCATCCGTCGCCCGCAACCAAACCATCTCCTACGGCGAATTCTATTTCAAACGTTCACTCCGCATCCTCCCCGCATTCTTCGCCGTCCTGCTCCTCTATTTCACCATCCCCGCGTTCACGGAGCGGAGTACCCTCCCTCCCTTCTGGCGCTTCCTTACCTTCACCCAGAACTTCGGTCTCGATCTGAAACAACACGGTGCCTTTTCCCACGCTTGGTCGCTATGCATCGAAGAACAATTCTATCTCATCCTGCCCCTCTTCCTCATCGTCTTCAAAACAAACCGGCGCTCCATCTGGCTCCTCCCAATACTCTTTCTGGCAGGTCTCGCCATCCGCAGCTTCATCTGGTACCATATCCTGGCATCACCCGACCAGGCTGCCTTCGGGACCAACTACTATGCGCTCATTTATTATCCCACTTGGTCGCGCCTCGACGGCCTGCTCGCCGGCATCGCCCTTGCCGCACTCTATTATTTTCGCCCCGCCACCTGGCAACGAGTAACGCGAAGAGGCAACTGGCTCCTGAGTATCGCCCTCCTCCTCATCGCCTGCGCCTGGTTGATCTCTCACGGCAATAACCAATATGGCATGCAGGGAGCCATCTTCGGCTATCCGGGCATCTCTATCGCCTATGGCGCTCTCGTCCTCGCCGCGCTAAGCCCGACGTGTTTCCTCTACCGTTTTTCTTCTGCCATCACCCGCTGGATAGCCACCCTATCCTATTCCATCTACCTCACCCACAAACAGCTGATCCACCTCACTCACCGGTTCCTCCATCCTCTCGGCATCGGCGAAGACAGCTATGCCGCTTTATTCATCAGCATCGCCGTCGCAGCACTCGGTGGATGGCTCCTGCACCTCGCCGTTGAAAAGCCGTTCCTCCGCCTGCGCGATCGCATCCTCGCACGCCGGCGCAACACCGCGACACCCGCCGTCCAACCTACGGCACCCCCCCGGTCTGCGGCATCCGAAGCACAACGCCATTAAAATTTCTGAAAACGTCCTGTAAATTGTTGCCCATCCTTGCCGAACAACTTAACAATATAGATCCCCCGCGCGAGAGCGCTGATGTCCACTGACTGTGACTGATCAGGAATATCCCTTGCCACCACCAGCCTGCCGCTCATATCCATGATCCTCATGTTAAGAGCCGAAACGTCGCCGCCGCTATTAATCCGCAAAAACAGCATATTGCCGGAAGCGGAAAGATATTGTACCAGCTTATTGGAAACCGTCCGCCCGATGCTGATGGTGGTTGAATAGGTGGCTTTCCCATCGAGATCCGTCTGCAATAGGCGATAAAAAGCACCACCGCGTCCCAAATCCACAAGCGAGTCGTTAAAGGAATAGCCGGCCGAGGCATGAAATGACGCCGAAACCGCAGCCACGAAGCCGATTGCAGTAAAGCCGGCACTTCCCCCATAGCTCCGTTCGATCGTAAAACCCTTATTGTTATACTCGTTTGCAACCACCCAATCCAAATGATTGCCCGTTCCTCTTGCCTCGCCGCTGAAGGATGTAAAAGTCAACGGTAAAGGAACGTTCGTGATCGACGTGGTGAACAAACCCCGACCATGGGTAGCCGCTACCACCACGTTATCGGAAGAACGATATTGCAGCATCCGCGTGCTGACATTCCCCATGGTACCGGAATTCTCCGTCCATACGGTGCTGGTTCCGGCAGACGACGAGGTCGACCAGACCCCCATCTCGGTGGCGAGCATGATCCCGCCATTGACGCCCCCCGTATTTACATTGTCGGTCCCCGGCACGATCATCGCCCAGTACACCGGCATATCCGGCAGATTGACCCCATTATTGTCCAGCGAAGCCCAGGTAGTCCCATGATCCGTGGATTCCCATACACTGGCTACACCGTAATTGCTGACCGTCATTACCAGGTGATTGGCATTACCCTGCTCCACGTCGATGCTGTTGATATACGATCCTGCCGGCAGCGCGGAAAGCGTGGCCGCGCCCATTTGTGTGATCACCGGGGAGGCTCCGGAAGCGCCCGTCAACAGGTACAAACGAGGCGCCAGGGCCGCACTCGCATCATCTGCGGTCGAAAAGGCAGCCCATACATTATCGGCGGTATTTGGATCCACTTTGACGGCAGAAACTGACAATGCGGTAATGCCCGCGATGACGGTGATATCCGTTCCTGCTACCGTTCCGCTGGCTATATTATCGATCCTCTTTAACTTCCTGTCCTTACTTCCGCAATACAGCTTCTTCGCGGAATTATCATAGCTCGTCGGATTGATGAAACGCCCGTCGGAAGAAGTGAAACCAAGCGAAAACGTATTCCCCCCGTCACGCGAGATAAAATAGTTGGCAAAGCTCGCGCTGGTCACCTGCGTGGAAGGAGCCGATTGGTCGATGAAACACATTACACCGTCCCCGGAACTGGCAGAACTCACCGAATTGATCCCCGCACTGCTGAAGATATGCGAACCGTTATCCTGCGCGCCTCCCAGCATATATTACTGCCGCTGGAAGGATGCAGCGCAACGCCGTAGTACTGCGTCACATTCAGCCCGGCATCCTTCGAAACCCAACTGCTTCCGCCATCCGTAGTATAAAAGATCCCCCCGTCACAACCGACAATAAAAGAAGTGGTGGACCCGGGCATAAAACTAATAGTATGGATGTCGGCATGGACATAAGGCAGCGAAGAACACCCCGATCGCCATTGCGTCACCTGCGCCCAGTTAGCGCCACTATTCGTCGTTTTCATCATATCGACGCCGCCCGCATAAACAGTAGCGTCATTTCCTGGGTTGACCGCAATGGAGAGATTATACCAGGCCTGCCCCCTGGCGAAGTCCGTTCCATTTGAACTACCTCCGTCGCACCAGGTGGCGCTGCTATTGACATTGGTCCAGGTTGTCCCTCCGTCATCGGTACGCCGGATGCCACCGACTCCGCCGGTGGCCGAATCCTGTATAAAAGCATAAACCCTGCTGTTGTTGGATGGCGAGGCGGCCAGCGAAATACGCTGCCAAAGCAGGCCCGTTCCGGTCGAAGGAGTGACATCCGTCCAGCTTCCGCTGTTTCCAACGGATGCGCCCGCGGGAGATTTAAGTATCCTCCCGGTCCCGTCGCCATCGGTCACGGTTGCATAAATGTCGCCCCCGGAAGAAAATGTAATATCGTAACCGTTATAGGCTTGAACACAACCGCAGGCCCCACAGCTTCCGGGAACGGTGCCCGTCACCCGCGACCACGTGCTGCCGCCATTGGTCGACTTCAGGATACCCCCGGTATTACAAAAAGTAGCGCTGATCCCTGCGGCATAAACGTCTCCGTTGGAGTATACCGCCACCTTCTGGACAAAATTGAAATCATTTACATTGGCGCCCCCCATCGTAGTAGAAGACAGCAGGCTCCAGGTTATCCCTCCATCTGTGCTCTTGTAAATGCCCAGTCCCCTGATCGCGTCGATATTGAAATATCCTTCCCCCGTTCCGGCATACAGGATACTATGATCGGTAGGATCCTGCGCAAGAGTCGTGATGGCCAAATTGGCCAATACCGTGCTGTTCTGAGACCACGTAGGACTGGCAGCCGTAAAATTGGTTGTTCGCCATAGACCTCCGCTTACGCTTCCGACCAAAACGGTATTCCCCGTGGCATCCGATTGATCGATCAGGACGGCCCTGCAACGACCGCCGATATTGTTCGGCCCTCTTTCCGCCCAGGTAAGCCCGTCACTGGAGCCCAACACAACAGCGTTACCGGAACCGCCATCCGTAATAACGGCACGACTGCCTGCACCGCCGGCACGAAGCCCGGGATGACTTCTCATGAAATCATGATATCGCAACAGTCTCTCAGTGGGAACATATCCTAAATTGGGATCCCTGGTCATGAGGACCTCCTGCTTCAGGGCCTGGCCTGCGCCGTCTTCCTTTTCGTCTTCGTCAAATGACATCCCGCTGGCCTCGGAACGCAGGATCATTCTCTTTCCCGGCCCTACGAGGAGAAGCAATCCGGCGGTTACAACCATCAGGGTTAAGAGCAGGTATAGTTTCTTCATAAGCAAGCCATTTACCATGTATTATCCAGATCCTTCCCGGCGAACACATGATCCCGGTCCATAAAATTACTCGTCGCCTTCCGGTCAAATTTCAACATCCTGTCCTTCCCCCTCCATCGCCTGACCAACCCAACCGGCGTCACGACAAAGATAAAAACCGCCGAAAGCAACACCGTGTTGCTCACCGCGCCCAACACCTTCGACAACCCGGTCCACAGCCAATCGATCCACGCGCTGAGCCTCGACGAGATCACCCCGGCCACTTGCACCCCCAACCCAACATAAAAGAAACCCCACCTATGAAAGATCAGGTACAACAACAAAAAACCCACAGCGATCACCGCTACGGTCTCCTTAGCCCTATCGTGGTTGAATTTCATATTAAAAAAGCGAGTATATAAAAGGTGCCAGCGCCGACGAACCGCCCAGCACGATGAATAAAGCGATCAGCACGATCACGATGATCAGCGGCGCCAACCACCATTTCTTTCTTTCTCTCAGGAAAAGCCAGAGGTCCTTTAAGAATTCCATCATTTAAAGATAATGATATTCCCTATGACCAATAAGTCCATCTCCGTATTCCTGAAACACATATACGCCTCCGTCGGGCTGCAGACGATCGGCTCATCCCTGACATTAAAGCTGGTATTGATCAGCATCCCATCCCCCGTCAATCTGCCGAATGCCTCCAGCAGCCCCCACAGTTTAGGATTGATCTCCTTCCGCACCGTTTGCACACGACACG
>DASYSV010000187.1:0-3741 GCA_036010185.1 Puia sp. | reverse complement strand
CCGATCGACAACCTTCCTTTCAAAGGCACATTTCATTATGATGAAGGATTCTACTATTTCCGCGACCTGGGTGACAGGGTACTACTGGGCGGAGCCCGCAATCTGGCTATAGAAGAAGAAAATACCGATGAAATGATCCTTTCGGACAAGATACAGACGACGCTGGAGCGCTTCCTCCGCGAGGTGATCCTGCCGGGTCGTAGTTACAAGATTGACTGTCGGTGGAGTGGCATCATGGGTATGGGCGCAGAAAAGATGCCCATCCTCAAAGCCATTAATGATCACGTATTCTGCGCCGTGCGCATGAGCGGAATGGGCGTGGCCCTCGCTCCCGTTATTGGTGAAAAAGTCGCCCGCCTCATGACCGGCGGCAACCCTACATCTTGACTAATTTCAAACTCTGCTGCCCGCCACCATTACTCAGCCGGATAAAATAGATCCCGCCCGACAACCCGGAAACATCCAGATTGAAATCCTGCGAAGTCACCCTCGTACCCATCACCCGCTGCCCCTCCTGGTTATACACTTCCAGCAAACTGCCGACCTTGGACAAATCCGCCAGGTGCACCGTCACTTCACTTACCGCTGGATTGGGATAAACCCGCGCACTCCCTACACTCAAGCCGATACCGCTGTACGCCGTATCCGCCGGCTCTCCCGGCGCAGCCGACGCCGCCGGCGACGACAGTATGGGATAACGGAATCCCCCCGGCGCAAACAAGGTCCGCATACGGTCGCGCTGACCATTCGTGAACATATGCATCCCCATATCATCGGTAAAATCCATATAGTTCATATACATATTCCCGGTCGGCGCATTATTGCATGAAAGAACGATACCATTCGGATCGCCATAAGTAGCCATCTGCTGCGGCGGCGTGTCGGCAACGAAATCAGTTCCGCAGCTGTCATCCCCCCAGGTATGGATCATATTCAGCCAATGCCCCGCTTCATGCGTGCACGTCCGGCCGAGATTGAAAGGCGCTTTCGCCGTACCCGTCGTCCCAAAGGCTGTATAAAGGACCACTATCCCATCCGTCGCCTTCGCCCCACCGATCACACTCGAATACCCCAACACGTTGTTCGCAAGATTGCACACCCAGATATTGAGGTATTGGTCCCTGTCCCAGGCATCATCCCCGCCCCTGGCAGAGAACTTCATATCGTCTTCTATGGAAAAGGCGGTAATATTCGTGTGTTTCCGAATGACCCCGGTAATGATCCTGCCGTTGGTGTCGACACCCGCGAGTATGAACCGGAATCCGCAATCTGTAGAAACAGAACTGAAATATGAAGGGATACGGCTGGTATCCGGATTCAGTTTCTGATAGTCCCTGTTCAGCTCGTCGATCTGGGACTGTATCTGCGCATCGCTGATGTTCTCTGCCGAATTATTGTAAAGTACGTGGACGATAACGGGAATGGTAATGACGGGGAGAGTGGATAATGGGGCTTCCTGACCGGTCACCCCCACGGTGCGCTCCTGCAGCTTCTCCCGCGTAAACTGCTCGATGCCATTGACCACCGACGCCAAGCCGGGATGTGCGCTCAGCTGCCGCTGACGGTAGTCAAATGATCGGCAGACAGGCTGGGTCCAGCCGGACAATGCGATCAGCAAATACCCCACAAGGGATAGTAAATACTTCATGTTGCCTTCTTTTTCAGAGATGGCCCATCATAGGAATGGAAATAAACTTTGATCTGAAAGTCGGTAAAAGGAAGCCACGTGCCGTATGAGAGCCTCGGCAGAAATTGGATTGGTCTTCAGGAAGGATACATTATGGTCAACAAACCAGATGCCGGATAACACCTAATGAGAAGAGAATTGTGGTGGTGTGGTGCAGTAGTGGCGCTATCCGATGCTAATAAGCTGTAAAACAACAAACTTTTTCACACATTTGCAAGCATTTTCCGCATCTTTTGCCCTTATTTTTGCTTACTATGTACAAATTGTCCCTTTTTCTCCTCACCACCGGGATGTTCGTAGCCTGCAACTCGAAACCCGATACCCAGGCCCCCGAAAACAGCGATAATACTCCACCACCGGTCAGCTATTCTGTTGTTAAAGCCTACCCGCACGATACCAGCGCCTATACCGAGGGGCTTTTGTTCCATGACGGTCAGCTCTATGAAAGCACAGGCACCGAGGCGGTCGACATGCCCGATAGCCGCCGTTCCCTGTTCGGAACGGTCGACCTCAACACCGGCCGCATAACGCCGAAAGCCGAGCTCGATCGCCAGAAATATTTCGGAGAAGGGATTGTTTTCCTCCACGACAAGATCTACCAACTCACCTATACCACAAAAATTGGTTTCATATATGACGCCAAAACCTTTAAAAAAATAGGGGAATTTACTTTTCCCAACAAAGAAGGATGGGGCATGACCACCGACGGGAAATACATCCTGATGAGCGACGGCAGCAGCGATATCAGCTATTACAACCCCGACAGCACCAAACCCGTGTCGGTCATGATCCATTACGACAACGGCGATTCAACGCAAAAAACCCTCAACAGCCTGAGCCTCGTCAAAACGCTCAACGTCACCGACAACAACGGCCCCGCGTCCAATATCAACGAGCTGGAATTGATCCATGGCTATCTCTATGCCAACCAATGGCAGACCAACTATATCCTTAAGATCGACACCGCGACCGGGAAGATTGTGGGCCGGCTCAACCTGGATTCCATTGCAAATGACGCCAAAAGCAAATACCCCGGCTCCGAATGGATGAACGGCATCGCCTACGACCCCGCTACGAATAAAGTATATATTACAGGTAAACTCTGGCCGAACATCTACGAGATCCAATTCTCATTTTGATATCACATAGATCAGGCTGCTGCACCGCGACTTATTGACAAATGCCTTTGCATTCGAAACCAACCCATTGACACCCGCGCGCAACATATTCCCGCGCCCGTTCCCGCGATATTTCTCACTCAGTAAGGAAATATAAAAACTATCATACCACATCGGCTGACTCCCCAGCAGCTGCAACTCATGCCCGACGACCAACGTCTGCATTGCCATCGGTGAAAAATGATAAAGGTGCCGCGGAACGTCATACGCCGCCCAGTTTTCACGATAAACCGAAGCATCATAGCAGGTATAGTTCGGCACGGCGATAAAGATCCTTCCGCTTCGACGGATCAGCTTCTTTAGCTGCTCCATATATCCATGCAGATCATGTACATGCTCCAGCACATGCCAAAGCGTGATCGCGTCGAATCCGTCCGGCGTCAGCGAAAACAATTGCCCTATATCCAGCAACTGTACCTCGTTGTCCGTCCGGGCCACGCTCCTGGCGCTCGCATCAGGTTCCAACCCCGTCACTTCCCACCCACAGCCCTGCATATACCCGACAAAAGCACCTGTACCTGCCCCGATATCCAGCAGCTTGCCCTGCTTCAACCGCGTAGCGGAGGCAACCAGACGGTATTTCTCCGCCAGCGTCTCCCGCCTCACCATATGATACAGGCTATTGACAAAACCCTTGCTGGTATTACTGTGCGAGATATAGCTGTCCGATTTATAATAGGGTCCTATGGAACCCTCATCCGGTACGTCCTGCGTAAATCGCAGACTGCAGCGGTCACACTCCCAGATGGCAAACGACTCGTGCGATACCGTATGATCGATAGCGTTCAACGCCGGCTTTAAATTCTCACATCGACAGGAAGGACAATTGGAATAATGCAATACAGGCATGTAACAGTCTTTTCGGTGGGCCTCAGA
>DASYSV010000128.1:0-4364 GCA_036010185.1 Puia sp. | reverse complement strand
TCGATCGAGCTGCGAACGGAACTCAGCGGCTTTGCGGACAAGGCTACTCATTGGAAGGAAGTTCGGGAAAAGCTGAAGGCGCAGATACAGGAAGAGGAAAAAAAGAATTCCCGGACAGGAGGCGCGCTGGTGCTGCAACTGATGTCCCCGACGGCGGGGCCTTGTGATTTTACTGTTTCATATCTGACGATGGCGGCGTACTGGCAGCCTTCATATGACCTCAAAGCGGGGGGCGGCACGGATTCGCTTCATCTCCTTTATAAGGCCAACCTGGTGCAGACATCGGGCATCGACTGGCGACGGGTAAAGCTGAGTCTGTCCACCGCAATGCCCACGCAGAGCGGGAATGCGCCGATACTGCAGGCCTGGTTTCTGCGGTTCGTGGAGCCGGTTGCCGCGGGATATTTTTTGAATTCGGCTCAGCCGTCGAATTCGGTTGCCGCGAATGCACCGACCATAATGCTAAGAGGAACGCAATCGCTGAAGGAAGCCGCCTTACCCATGTATGTCGTCGATGGGAAGATCATGTCCGAGGCGGAATTCAAAACGATCGACAGCCGGGCGATCAAATCGATCAATGTGCTGAAGGGAGAGGCTGCGACGGCTATTTATGGCTCGCGTGCGGCGAACGGCGTGATACAGATCATGATGAAGGATGAGCCGGGCGATTATGTTTCGCTGAATGAGCAGCAGATGGATGCCGTCTTCGATATCGATATTCCCTATGACGTCGCGGGCAACGGGAAAGAGCAGAGTGTGGAATTGAAAGACTACCGGCTGCCATGCACCTATCAGTATTATGCAGCCCCGCGGGCGGACCGGGATGCGTATCTGCTGGGCCAGGTGACGGGGTGGGAGAAGCTGAACCTCCTGCCGGGAGAAGCGAGCATTATGGTAGATGGGACGTATATTGGAAAATCAAATATCGATCCGGGCTCGCTGCAGGATACGCTGAACCTGACGCTGGGAAAAGACAAACGCATCGTCATTAAAAAGGAGAAGGTGACGGATTTCAGCAGTGTGAAATTCCTGGGTTCGAATAAGAAGCAGGTGTTCACTTATGAGATCACCGTCCGGAATAACAAGAAAGAAAAGGCCAGTCTTACCCTGAAGGATCAATATCCGATCAGTACGGATAAGGAGATCGAGAGCGAGTTGCTGGAAAGCAGCGGCGCGACCGTCAATACCGATACAGGCATCCTGACATGGAAGGTGGAGCTGGCTCCGGGCGAGAGCCGGAAGTTGCGGATCAGCTATAGCGTAAAATATCCCAAGGATAAATCCATCAGTATGAATTAGCGTATATTGGGCGACCAAACGCTCATGCATAGGATCAACTTTCTTTTCTTCTTGCCGGCGATGTGGCTGGGTTTTGCCCGGGAAGGGATCTGTCAGGGCGTTGGCCCCGGGGTGCCTTATTCGCTGGCGGTCTATCGGAGCGCAGTATTACGGGATATCCGGTATTCGTTGGACTTTCGGTTGCCCGCGGAGCGGGAGAGTCCGGTTCGCGGAGAGGAGAAATTATCCTTCCGGCTGGATTCGGCGTGGAGCGGGGAGGCGGTGCTATTGGATTTCAGGACGCCCGATAAGACTGCTGAGAGTTTACGGATCAATGGAGTCTCTGCGGATGCCCGTTGTATCAATGAGCACCTCGTCCTGCCGGCGGGGTTGCTGCATAAAGGCCTCAATACCGTTGCGGTCGATTTCACGGCGGGCGACCCGGCGCTTAACCGTAACCGCGAGTACCTGTATACCCTGCTGGTGCCGGACCGGGCGCGTACGTTGTTCCCTTGTTTCGATCAGCCCGATCTCAAGGCCGTTTTCGAATTAACGCTGGTGGCGCCGGCGGGATGGGCCGTCATGGCCAATGCCCCTGTGCTGGATTCCATGGCTTTGGGTGACAGCTGTCGCTGGCGTTTCCGGCCATCGAACAGGATCAGCACGTATCTTTTTTCTTTTGTCGCCGGAAAATGGTCGTCGGCCGTGAGGATCGTCGATGGTCGTCCAATGCGATTCCTGTATCGCGAGACGGATAGTACGAAGATCAGGCTCAGTCTCGATTCGATATTCCGGATAGAGGGACAGGCGTTACGGTTCATGGAGGAATATACAGGCATCCGCTATCCTTTTCAAAAGTTCGATTTTGTAGCGATACCCGATTTTCAATTCGGGGGCATGGAGCATGTGGGGGCTATACAATACAAGGCTTCCTCATTGTTCCTCGATTCGGGCGCGACGCGCGAGCAATTGATCGGCAGGAGCAATCTGTTATCTCATGAGACGGAGCACATGTGGTTCGGCGATCTGGTGACGATGCGCTGGTTCAATGACGTATGGATGAAGGAAGTGTTCGCGAATTTCATGGCCGACAAGATCGGGAATGTGACGCTGCCCGATGGTAAATATGAGCTGAAGTTCCTGACGGATCATTATCCCGCGGCCTATAGTATCGACCGGACGGAGGGAACGCATCCCATCCGGCAGGAGCTGGACAATCTGCAGGAAGCCGGATCATTATACGGGAATATCATCTATCACAAAGCGCCGATCGTCATGCGGCAGCTGGAAGCCCTGATGGGGGCGGAGGCCTTTAGGAACGGTCTTCGGGATTATTTGCGCGATTACGCGGGTGGGAATGCATCATGGCCCGATCTGATCCGGGCCTTGCAGCGATATACGAAGATCGATCTTCATAACTGGAATGAAGTTTGGGTGAATGGTGCGGGGAGACCGGTATTCAGCTATGATTGTGGCATAAACAGGAAGAGCAGGAGGATCACTTCGTTCACGATCCATCAGAAAGGGGAGGATGGGTCGGATCGGGTCTGGCCGCAGTTATTTTCCGTGGCATTGGTGTACGCCGACAGGATGGAGCAACTGATGGTCCGGATGAATGATTCCGCGGTTCGGCTGGACCCGGCTATCGGTAAAGACCTCCCGGTCTTCGTGATCCTGGATGCGGATGGACGTGGATATGGATTGTTCCCGCCCAGCAGTATCTATATGCGTAGAGCCGATGATAGCGCTTTTTATAAGACCAGCCCTGTGTTCCGTGCGGCGCTCTATGTCAACCGATATGAAAGCAGGTTGGCGGACACAGTTTCGTCGCCGGGTATCTCGAATGTGGACCTGGATCTGGTGAGGCGGGAGCCGGAGGAGCTGAACCTGAATCTCCTGCTGGATGAAATGACCTCCATCTGGTGGCGTTTCGAGTCTCCAACCATGCGGACCCCACTGGCGCCAATCCTGGAAAGTACCTATTGGGGAACCATGCGTCACGCCCATTCGGACAATGCAAAGAAACTCCTTTTCCGCGCGTATAGCAATATCGTGCTGACCCGGGCGGGGCAGGATACATTATTTACGATCTGGAAAGAGCAACGACCTCCGGTGGGCGTAAAATTATCCGAAGACGATTATACGAATCTGGCGGCGGCGCTGGCTATACGCGAGTACCCGGGGTGGCGGGATATCCTGAAGGAGCAATTGGGGCGTATTCACAATCCCGATCGTCGTGAACGGTGGCTGTTCCTGCAACCGGCATTGTCAAACGACACGGCCGAACGCGATGGGTTTTTTGCGATGTTGCATGATCCTCAGGTCAGAAAAAAAGAGGCCTGGGTGTTGGCGGGATTGTCCTATCTGCATCACCCCTTGAGGACAGGATATTCGGAAAAATATTTACCGGCGACGCTCGAATTGCTGGAGGATATCCAGCGTACGGGGGATGTCTTTTTCCCGCAGAGCTGGCTGCAGACGAGTCTCAGCTATTACCGGACGGCGAGTGCAGCGGCGATCGTGCGCGTGTTTTTACAGACGCATCCAAATTATAATCCGCGGCTGAAGGCGAAGATCCTCCAGGCCGCGGACAATTTACTGTTTCGTCGTACTATCGTGCGGTAGCGGCGGGGGCACCGGTTTGCCGACGATATCCAGCAATTCGATATCAAATACGAGAGCGGAGCCCGGCGGGATCAACGGACCGGCCTGCTGGTCGCCATAAGCCAGATCGGAAGGAATGAAGAGCTTCCATTTGCTGCCAACGGACATGAGCTGTAACGCTTCCGTCCAGCCGGGGATTACGCCATTGACGGCCAGCTCGACCGGTTGGCCTCTTTGGATGCTGCTATCGAAGACCTTCCCATCGATGGTGGTGCCGTGATAATGAACCTTCACCCTGTCGGTGAGCGCCGGTTTCGGGCCGGTGCCTTCCTTGATGACCTGGTATTGCAGACCGCTGGGGAGCGTAACCACGCCTGGCTTATTTTTATTGGCGGCGAGGAATTCCAGTCCGATCTTTTTGTTGCCGGCTGCTTTTTCGGACTCGCTCTTTTTCATATAGCCGTAAATGCAGGCCTGGGCCT
>DASYSV010000126.1:0-3431 GCA_036010185.1 Puia sp. | reverse complement strand
CTGAATGCCGGTGAGATAATAGGGCTTAGCGGCGCATCCGGCAGGGGTAAAACCACTATCGTCAATTTGGTGCTCGGCTTTTTCCGGCCCCAGGAAGGAGAGATACTCATCAACGGACAGCCGGCAAACCCCGATAAGCTGCGCTCGTACTGGACACGCGTCGCCTATGTCCAGCAACACCCGTTCCTGCTCCACGATACGATCCTGAAGAATATCGTCCTCAGCGACGAACGATATGACAAAGACAGATTGAGGGACGCCGTCGAAGCTGCGGGCCTGCAACAGATGACCTCCTCACAGGAGGAAGGATTGAATAAACTGATCACGGAAAATGGAAAGAACATCAGCGGCGGTCAGCGTCAACGGATCGCCTTTGCGCGTGCCCTTTATAAGGACGCCGACCTGCTGATCCTCGACGAGCCTTTCAGCGAGCTGGACGAAACCTCGGAAGAAGAAATGCTCCGCTATTGCCGGAAGCTGGCCCGGGAGGGAAAGATCGTGCTGTTGATCACGCATAATAAGAAAAATCTTTTCCTTTGTCACCAAACGCTGGAGCTGGATGAGGAAGAATAAACCGCCGTTGCTGGTGATCCTGTCCCCGGGATTTCCCGCCGATGAACAGGACACGTCCTGTCTGCCCGCTCAGCAAGTCTTTGTGAGGGCGTTGAACAGCAACTATCCCGGCCTGAAGGTAGTGATCATCGCTTTCGAATACCCTAAACGGAAGGACCGTTATTCCTGGTCCGGCAATACGGTCATTGCGCTCAACGGCTGGAAAAAAGGCCGTATGAGCAAGTTGCTGACCTGCCTTGCCGCATGGCGCCAGATGAATCTTCTTCGGCGGAACACCAGGATGGTGGGAGCACTTAGCTTCTGGTGTACGGGCTGCGCGCTCACCGGCAAATACTATGCAAAATGGAAAGGCCTGCGACATTTCGCGTGGATATTGGGCCAGGACGCCAGAAAGGGTAATGTCTTCATTCCCCTGATCAGACCGGTTGGCGGCGAGCTGGTGGCCATGTCGAATTTTCTTGCCGGAGAATTCGAAAGGAATTATGGCATACGTCCCGCCCATGTCATCCCCAACGGTGTGGATCCTTCTCTCTTCACGAACCGCGGGATGCAGCGCGATATCGATCTGCTTGGCGTCGGCTCGCTGATCCCGCTCAAACGTTATGATCTCTTCATCACAGTCGTGAAGGAATTGTCCCGGGACCTGCCTTCCATTTGCGGGGTGCTCTGCGGAACGGGCCCTGAACAGGAAAGATTGCAGCAAATGATCGACAGGCTCGGCCTCGACGACCGGGTCAGGCTCGCCGGGGGACAATCGCACCAGGCCGCCCTAGGGTTCATGCAGCGGAGCCGTATCCTGCTCCACACTTCCTCCTACGAGGGCTTTAGCACCGTATGCCTGGAAGCCCTTTATGCCGGTGCGCATGTGATCAGCTTTTGCGATGCTGTCGGTTCCCCGGTGAAGAACTGGCATGTCGTGACGACCATCGAAGAAATGATCGGCCTGGCAAGGAAGCTCTTGCTCGATGAAGGAACGGTATATGAATCCGTGCGGCTGTTCACCATGGATGAAAGTGTCCGCCAAATGATGGAACTCTTCTCCTACAGCGACGAGGCTACGGCGTCGATGCCCCCGGCGATGGCTTCGAAGGACAGTTCCGACCGGAATTGATCCAACACTTTTTGACGTTCTTTCACCTTGTCCATAGACCGGGTCTCCAGCAAGGCGGCCAACAAGGCGTCTTTATTCCCGGGCGGATACAGGATGCCGCAGCCGCCGTTACCCGTCATCTTGCGGAAAGAAGAAATATCGGTGACCACCGGTATGCACCCGCAGGACATCGCTTCACAGACGGCGATACCACTGCCTTCATAGTGCGAGCCCGAAAGAATAAATTCGGCCGCATTATACCAGTCCTGCAGCTGTTGGTGTTCGATTTTTCCTACCAGAACGACGGCATCTCCCACGCCGGTCGCCGCGACAAACTCCCTGATCTCCGATAACAATTCTTCGGTATGATAGACCATGTACAAACGAGCGGCAGGATGGATCTTCGCAAAGAGGATGAAAGCCTCCAGGACGGTCAGCGGATCTTTATTCCGGTCGAGACGTCCCACCCATAGGAACAGCGGGTCTCCACTTGTTGCCGTACGGCTCCTGGCCAACGATCGGTCCTGAGGAATGAAAAGAGAAGAGGCTTCCATCACTTCCCGTATCTTTCCGGAGTTGGCGATGATGCCGCGGCTGACCCATTGTTCTCCCTGTTCTTTGCTCACGAACAGATAGGCATCGATCGAGCGGTCCGCCAGGGTCTGAAGGATCTTTCTCTTCCCGCTGCCCGGCTGATCCGCGTGGTTTTGAAGGATGATCCGGGCGTGTCGGCCCACCTGGGCCCTCAACTGCAACACCTGCAGCGGGAAATGCATTCCATGTACGACAATCACATCGGGAGATAACGCTTTAATATACCGGTGCAACCTTGTAGGGAAGTATAATTTTTTTTTCCGGTAATTCAAAAAATGATAATCGACGCCGTTGCGTTCTATTCTGCCGGTATGGTTGATCTGCTCGATACTGATAACGGTATGCTTTTTACCCAGCGCATCGTAAACGCCCGTACTATGCCGGAGATGATAAAACCAGTCTTCGGCACGGTTGAAATGGAGGGAAATATTGTAAGTGAGGAAAACGAATTTCATGGGTCCCAAATTTAAGGCATCCTTTCAAGCAAAACGAGCGTTCTTTGCAAAGGGATGCCTTTGCAAACCTGACCCAAATATGAAAATAGGCGCTGCTTTCGGAAAGCTACTCACCGGAGAACGTATCATCCGGGAATTTTTGACGGTCGGTATCGAAGACTACCATCTCGTACGGGAGAAAGTGTATCTGCAGGTGGGCGACAGCGTATTGGATGTCTCGGGTAACCAGTGGCTGCTCAGTCTCGACCCTCCCGTCATCGGCATCTGGGTGGAGGATAAAGCATCCACCTCTCTTTTCGTCCCGGGCAGGGAATTCAGATTGTATTTTCGTGATTCCGCTCCGCCCGCGGACGGGTCCCCCGAACGAAATGCGCTCAGCGTATTGAGCCTGGAATATGCGGACCAGTTGACCGAAGAGGACGGAGTCCTGTTTCTCCTTAGAGTCGTATCCACGACCATCCATCACATCTCGCCAATCCGGGCCCGCCTTCTCTATGAGAAATTCTATAAAAAGCCGGGGGTCGGTTTCGGGAGGTTGAAAACTATTGCCGCCGCTTACTCCTATCCGCGAAGGGTACGGGTCATCTCCTTCCAGCTGGAGGGGAATTACAACTATATCTTTCCGATGGACCTGCTGGCCGATATCCGGTCCTGCGGCCGTTTTCTATTCGGTATGCGGCATTCCAACCAGGTGCTGAAAAGGATCGTCGACGTGAAAA
>DASYSV010000335.1:0-3425 GCA_036010185.1 Puia sp. | reverse complement strand
GCCATTGCATATCGACGGGGACCCGGCCAATTCCGCTGCCAGTTTTCGGATCGAGGTGGTGCGGGAGGCTATCCGGCTCATCCAGCCTTAGTGCGACGGCTGCGGCGCCCGCATCAGCTGCACGAATTCACCAAAGGCATGCTTATTATCCAAATTATCCAATGACCCGGAGATATTTTGTTTTTCTTCTTTGGTGAGATGGAAATTCAACGCCGCCCCTTCATATTCCGTTTTCGGCACATATTGGAAGATCAGCTTGCGGAACGGAAAACCCATCCCTTTTTGCGCCATACTCAACAGATCGTCCTGGCTGAACTCCTGCAACTTGTACCAGTTGTCCTGTAACAGCAACAGCGGTTTGGTGACGATCTCGGTGATGTCGTTGGATTCGTAGGGATTCTCCCACCCACCCGCTTTCCTGTCGCGGATCTGAAGCAGCACCACGCCGTCCGTGTTCTGTTGCAGCCATTCCCGGAATGCATTGAGGAAGCGAAGCGCATCCATCTCACCGAAATTATCCCGGAGACCAGCGTCCATGACATCGATGACGGGCCGGGTCGGCAGCCATACATTGGGCAAGACATAGGGAAACGTGGCATTCATTCGCAGGGCCGTCAGCAGGCGGAGGTTCATCGGACCCTGGTGCGCGAACAAGGCGGAAAAATCGACTGCGTCGGGGTCCATCGGCGGTATCCGGGTGCTGTCATAACGTGGACGCATCAGGAAGCTGACCGGTTGAGTGGAAATGATCATCGCCCGGCTGTCCCTGGTGATGACGGGATTGAAGAACATCAACGGCTCGCGCGCGGACGACTCGTATGGCGCAAGGTCCTTGAGCTGCAGATCGAGCAATCCATGGGTATTGTGATCCAGCCGTTGCTCGAACGCGAACCCACGGTCCTTGACATAATCATGCCCGTCCACCGTGAATTCCTGCGCCGGAGAAGCGAGATCGCGGGCCACAAAGGAAGAAAAAAGAGTGTTAAGCAGATCGCGCGATATATCGTCGACATACTTGTAATCACGGAGATGAATGGAGCTGTCCCCCTCGTCCCGTCTACGGGCCAGCTCACGGAAATAGGCCGCCCCCAGCATTCCTCCCGAAGCGCCGGTGACCAAAAAGGTTTTTCGCATCAGCTGTCCTCCGCTGAGGCTGTCGAGACGTTGGAGGATGCTGAACGTGAAGGTCGCGCTGCGGCTTCCACCGCCGCTGGTGTTCACGAGGAAAAGGGTCGGTTTCGGGGAAGACTGGCGGGCCTTCCATTTTTCCAGGATACGCAGCATATTGGCCTTATCGCGTTCGACGTTCTTTTCGGAGCACAGCTGCAGCAGGGTCTCCCGGTCGTAGAGAGGGCGGTCCACGTTT
Source organism: Puia sp. (assembly GCA_036010185.1). Lineage (GTDB taxonomy): Bacteria > Bacteroidota > Bacteroidia > Chitinophagales > Chitinophagaceae > Puia. Next base: position 2,059 of record DASYSV010000335.1, on the reverse strand, counting down.
GTGCTGTAGTCGAGCCCATAGGCCTTATTCGTTGGATCGATGACGTTATGCCGATACAGGAAATTGAGGAGGAAGAACAACAGCAGGAGGATGGGGATACTCCAGGATTGGAGGAAATAGGAGAAGGCGCCGGACAGCGAGATCAGGATGGCGAAGAAGATGAGGATGCTTGCCGCGGCCGGTAACTGGAAGAACCGGCTGTCCATGAAAAACCCCACGACGATGAGAAAGATGAAAGCCACGAAGATAGACAGCACGGCGGCAATATGGTGCCGGTTGAAGATGCTCTCGATGAAGGCCTTGCTATAGTGCGCCACATCACGGGTCTTCCGGATGGAGGTCGGGGAGTTGAGATACCATTTCACGCGCATGAGACGGCTTTCGTTCAGTTTGACCTCTTCCTTGCTGAACTGCGATTTGAACAGCCTGGGGTTACTGATCACGGGTGTCATCTTGCGGATGATGGTCCTGTCCGCGCGAAAAAAATAGAGAAATGAGGCGCAAACGATGAAAGCCAGCCCGGCGATAAAACCGGCGCAGAGCAGCACGATGGAATGTAGCGGAAGCAACTCGCGGCTGGTGCTGAACTGCAGTACCCTGATAAAGTAAAAGATCAGGAATATAGCCGGCAGGATGGTATTGTTGATGCAATATTTCAAAAAGGGTTTGCCGGTGGTAGCCAGGAAACGGAAATGACGGCTGAAGATGATGAACGTGGTGATGTTCCAGCTCATGATGAAGATGCCTGTGGCCACTCCTACGATGGAGGCGCTGATGGGGCTGACGTCGCCCAGGTATTCAGGAGACAGGAAAAGCGCATCCGCGCCATAGGCGCGTAAAAAACCTCCATCTACCGTGCTGAAGAGTATCAACCAGAATATCAGCAGGACCTGGAACTTTCTTAAGTGCAATAGAAGGAGCTGTAGCGGAAAGAAATAATAAACAGCCTTTAGGATTCGCATCATACGGACCTTGTTCTAACAGGTATCACAAGGTACAACATCCCGATCATTAACAATAGGAATAGGAGACCTGTGATCTGATGGAACTGTGCGAACCAGTCGAAGGCCACCCATCGGTGTGGGATGATCGCCGGGCTTGTCAGCAGGCTGCTGATCCCCAAAACGACCTGGAGGGTGATGACTGCCAGCGGCGCCCATCTGAGCCGCCGAAAAACCCCCGATGTCGCCTGCTTTAGCCGCGAAGCGGCAATGGTCCAGCAAATGACGCCTGCGAGCAGCAGGTAAGCCAGGCTACGATGGATGAACTGGACGGTGATCCGGTTACCCGCAAGATCGCGGAGGAGCGGCCGCTGGGTGAACACGCTGTCCGGCATAAAGCTCCCATTGATATCGGGCCAGGTAGGTGCGACGTTCGCCGCTTTATGCCCTGCCATCAGGGCACCGTACAATAGCTGGAAAAAAAGGAGCACGAGCAATGCGACGGTCCAGCGACGCAATCCGGCGACCCCGGCCACCCCGGGGGCGAGCCTTCTCTCGTCCGGCACGGACAGCATCAATGCAAACCAAAAGGTGTATACGATCAACACCAGCGCGAAGATAAAATGGAGCGCGAGGCGTGTCGGCTCTACATAAATGGCATCGCCGATGAGACCGCTGGCGACCATGATCCACCCGATGACGCCTTGCAGCGCCCCGAGCAGGAAAAGGATCACCAGGGGGCGTACCATACGGGGCTGTAGCTTGCGTTTCCAGAGCAACCATGCGAATCCGACGAGGAAGACGACACCTACCAGACGCGCCCATAGCCGGTGGAACCATTCCCAGAAAAAAATGAATTTATAATTGGTCAGGGTAAAGTCCGAATTGAGGATCTGGAATTGCGGGGTCTGTTTGTATCCATCGAAGGCTTGTTGCCATTGTGCCTGATTCAGTGGAGGGATGACGCCGGTGGCGACGTCCCAATGGGTGATCGAAAGACCCGAGCCGGTCAGACGTGTGATCCCGCCTAAGATGACCTGGATAGTTAACATGATCACGCCGGTGTATACCCAGATGGCTACCGGCCGCGAAGAAGAGGGAGAAGAGGATCGCATAGC
>DASYSV010000057.1:0-1586 GCA_036010185.1 Puia sp. | reverse complement strand
TCGATCGCCCCAAGCTTCACCTCCGGGTCCTCCGTCACCGCGGCGACTATCCGCTGGAAGTATCCCGCAAATCGCTCCACCGTATCCCGACGGAACAGGTTTGTCGAATATTCGAACGTGCAGGACAAACCCTCCGGCGATTCCACCGCCTCAAGCGTCAGATCGAATTTCGAGATGGGATGAGAACGCTCCATCCGCCGTATGACCAGGCCGCGCATCTCCAGCAGGAACATCTCGAAATTGTGGAAGATGAAAAGGGCGTCGAACAAAGGATTGCGACCGGTATTGCGCGGGACCTTCAGCTCTTCCACCAGTTGTTCATACGGGTAGGCCTGATTATCCAGGCACGCGGTGGTCCTGGAATGAAGATCCTGCAAAAATTGGCGAAAACCAGTGTTTTCCGCAGGGTGATTGCGCACGGGTATCGTATCGATGAACATGCCCATCACCCTCTCGAGGTCCGCATGAGGACGGCCCGCCACCGGCGTGCCGACAACGATATCATCCTGGTTGCTGAGCCTGGCCAGCAATACATTGTATAGCGCAAGGATCACCGAATAAAGCGTCACCCTTTCCCCAAGGGCCAGGGACTTAAGCGCGGCCGTGTCTTCCCTGCCGAGGGCGAACATGAAACGCCCGCCCGCATAATCTTTTACCGGGGGACGTGGAAAATCTGCCGGCAATTCCAGCACCGGTATCTCTCCCGAGAATTGCTCCAGCCAGAACTCGCGTTGCACGGCCGACAGCCGGCGTTGCCCGGGTCCCTGCTGCCATTCGGCAAAATCCTTGTAGTGAAGGGCCGGTGGCGGCAGCGGTTCATCCTGATAGATAGCGATAAAATCATTGATGAGCACCCCCTTGGAGATCCCATCCGTAATGATATGATGCAGGTCTACGATGAGCAGGTGGCGCTCTGGCGCCAGACGCATCAATCCAACCCGGAGCTGCACCGGCTCACTCAGATCGAATGGGCGAATGAATTTCCGCAGGGTCTCCTCAGAAGGCCTTCCTTCGGGCAGCCATTCGATCGGCAGCTTCGCCGCTGCTGCGACTTTCTGCACTGGCGTTCCATCGACCAGGCCGAAAGAGGTCCGGAGGATCTCATGCCGGTCGACCAGTCGTTGAAAGACCAGCGACAGTCTTTCCGTATCCAATGGTCCTTCAAGGCCGTATTCCGCGGATTCGTTATAGGCCAGCGAGTACCTGTCGAGTTCATGGAGAAAGAACAGGCGCTTTTGCTGCGAGGATAGCGTATAATATTCCTTTTCTCCTGCGGCAGGGATGGTCCTGTCCTCATCGCCGGAAAAAGTATGCAGGAAACGGGCCATCTCCCGGACCGTGGAAAGATGGTAAAATACCCTGAGCGGAATGCTCCTTCCAAAGAATTTTTCTACGCGTCTTACCAGCATGATGGCATTCAGCGAATGTCCGCCCAGTTTGAAAAAATCGCTGTTGGCGCCGATCAGCGACCTGTCGGTCTTCAGGACATCGGCCCATATATCCGTCAGCCTCTCCTCGATCTCTCCCGAGGGCCCGATATAGTTCGCATCGGACGCCGCTTCCGGCGCCGGCAACGCCTTCCGGTC
>DASYSV010000030.1:0-3528 GCA_036010185.1 Puia sp. | reverse complement strand
ATGATCGGCAATTATCTCACCGGTCTCTGGAAACAGGGTGCCCTGATGGGGAATACAGCCAAGGAGAGCTTCTATGTCCATGTGGGCCTGGGCGAGACCATGGTAGAAACGGACATCTGGGAGGGAAGGATGATCGTCCAGATCGGAATGGCCGTCGTCAGACCTGCCGAGTTCATCATCCTGCAGTTCATGCAGATGATGCAAAGTCCTTCCTGATCGTAACAGCATTATTTACCAATTAAACCTAATATTATGGACACGAGGGCAAATACTTATCCCGGCAACTACCCCGGCAATCAACCGGGTCCGGGTCATCATCCCGAGCGGGAATGCAAGGAGAAGGATACCCAGACGGGAAAGGCCATCGACACCGCGCGACTGACCTACTGTACGAATCTCCAGACGGCCAAGGGCGATCAGGCCTCTTCGGAAAAAGCCTATGACCGGAGCGTGATGATCTACCATAAGAAAAAGAAACTTTTCGAATGGACGGAACACAATTACCGGCTCTACAGGGATTTCGACATCTGTGTCGACAATGAGCTGACGGCCGTGACCACCAGCCTGACCGCCAACGTGAAGGCCATCAGCGGGCTGAGCGGTGATCTCTTTACCAACCTGAAATCCGTGGTCACCAAGATCGCAGATCTGAAGACCAAGATCGGAGCGCTGGGCGATGCGGCCTACAATCTCGACAAGTATAAGAACGATCAGGCCAACGCCACACAATGGTGCCTGCTGACCGGGAAGAATGTGGACAACTGCAGACCCGAACACGAGCACCATCACCACCGGCCGGAGCATTGCCACGATGCCGACCAGATCTATCACGAATTGATCCACCTCACCAAGAAGGTCCTGATCGCAGACGTGAACTCGCTTGTACAGTCGGCAGCCGATACGGCAGGTATCCAGACCTTTACCAATATCGATACGCTGACGACACAGCAAACGGCGTTCACGACGGCCGCAACCGCGCTCGTGACCCAGATACAAACCACCGTCACGACCCGGCGGAAAGACCTCGACGGCGTACAGGCCGACCTGTCAGCTGCCGTACAGGCCTGCACCAGCGCCGGAGTGGATAAATATACCAAGACCAGCATCGCCCACGCCGCACATTGTACGGTACAATTCCTCTGTTGTCCGGATTGCGAATGCGTCAGGATAGAACCCTGCGACTCGCACGAACCCCGCCTCATAGACTGCGAATGCAGGATCTGCGACATCGGGGAGAAGATCAGATCGACCTACCGCGGGGAAGGCGACCCGGACCCGGACTGCGGGTGTCATGGCAAAGAACCGAGAAGATAAAACCGTCATTATTCCAACAATCTAAAATTCATTTTATATGCTCAACGAATTCAGACATGAGTGTCGTCCCCGCTGGGATATCGAGAAGATACACCGATGCTGCCCCGAGCCGCCCCCGTCTCATGAGCCGCCATGCAATCCCGATTGCTGCTACGAAGTATGGACCTGGGAGCAGACACACGTGAACATCAAGCTCAAGGACGTCGGCAGCGAACTGGCCGACGCACAGAAACATCTCACCGTCGTTACGGCACGGTACAGCCGGCTCAAGACCTGGCATGACGAGCTCACGAAGGCCAACGAGCTTTCTTTCACCATCTGCCGCCAGCTCAAGCTCATCGAATGCCAGCTGGAAAGCATTTGCAAGAACACGTGTTTCACCGTCCATGCGGTAGAGATCCTCTATTGCATGATCCGCGAATTCTATTATACCGTGGATTGCCTGCAGGAGAAATATGACCGGCTGATGAATTGTCTCAAATCCCTGAACATCCCCGCGCTGAATACCACGTCGGGTATCGGGAAGGTGCTTTCGGACTATGGCGCCGCACTGACGGCCGTCATCGGGACACGTGCCGCGCTCATCGCGCTGATGATGAAAGTAGTCGACGGCGCGCTGAAGCTGCATGACGAGCTGTGCGACGATTGCGGATACCAGCTGTTGATCCGTCATTGCAGAGAGTCGCTGCATTGCGGTATCCCGTGCGAGGAAGTAGAACACCATCACCCTCATCCCCTGCCGCTGCCATCGCCGCAGCCGGGATATGGACCGCCTCAGCCGGGCGCCGAAGAATTCTGTCTTGCGCCGATGCTGCAATTTCCCATCTGCAATGACCCGTATTATCGCCTCATCGCCGACTTGTACAGGGACGAAAAGAGAGTCGTCGACGAGGTTACCGAGCAGGTCAATGAGCTGACGAAGGAACAGGTGGCCCTCACCGCCATTCAGCAATCGCTGACGAAGGCGCTCAAAGAGGTGACGCCGGCCTGAGCCTTGCGCCGGCCTGTCGTCCGCGCCACGCGTGCGGCCTAACCAATTTTTAAATCTTTTTAAAATCGCGCATTTATGGCAGCATCATTAGATCCCACAAAAGCCTATCCCCTTCCCAAATTCCATTTCCAGGTGAGCTGGGGAGAAGGAACGATGTCCTTCACCGAGGTTTCGGGTCTCGATTTCGAAACGGAGGTGATAGAGTATCGCGCCGGAGACGCTCCCACCTATAACAAGACCAAACAGCCCGGTTTGAACAAATACAGCAATGTAACGATGAAGAAGGGCATCTTCCTCGGGGACTACGACTTCTACAATAAATGGTTGAAGACCTTCTATTTCCAGGAGCAGAATACGCAGTACCGGACCACGGTCGTCATCCAGCTCCTGAACGAGCTGCATACTCCCGTCATCACATGGAACCTGTACAAAGCGTGGCCGACGAAGATAACCTCCACCGACCTGAAGGCGGACGCCAACGAGGTGGCCATCGAAACGATGGAGTGGGTTCATGAGGGGCTTTCGATCGTAGAAGCATAAAAAGATATAGTCATGGGAACAACGATCCAGGGAGATTATTATCCGAATGTGAATTTTCACTTCATGGTACAATTCCCTTCGCTGGACCCCACGGGGACCATCGACGTCGCCTTTCAGTCGGTGTCGGGTCTGGATTCCACGCTCGAGACCGAACAGGTGAAGGAAGGTGGGGAGAACCGGTTCACCCATGTCGTGCCGGTCCGGCGGAAATTCGGTCCGCTGGTCCTGAAACGCGGCCTCGTAGGTCCTTCGTCTCCGCTGACGCAATATTTGCAGTATGTATTCGCAAACGATGCGTTCGATCCGCTGGACGTGGTGACGGTGCAATTGCTGGATGAGACGCATCAGACGCTGATGTCCTGGTCGGTCAACAATGTCTGGCCGTTGAGCTGGAAGCTCAGCGATCTCAATGCGATGCAGGGCGAGATCCTGATCGAAACGCTTGAATTGAACTATAATCAGCTAGTCCTAAATTCCTGAATATGGCTATCGAAATACGCGAAGTGACCATCAAGGCGACTGTCCAGCAGGAGACCGGCGGCGCCGGGAAGCAAGGAAACGCAGGCGTGAATAACTCGGTCGGCTCCAATGAGGAGGTGTTGCAGACCGCCATCGAAAAAGTGTTGGACATTTTAAAAGACCGCAATGAGCGATAGTACTCCCTTCGGCAGCGCCGTTACGAA
>DASYSV010000027.1:0-5568 GCA_036010185.1 Puia sp. | reverse complement strand
TATTAATCAACATCATACATACATATGATCATTCTTGAAATATAACCCTTTTCAATCACTTATGGAACAATTTATCGATCACCAGGTTCAGCACCTCCAGCGCCACCAGGATGATAATGATCCATTCCAACACCGTACTATTCCGGTACTGCAACAGATCCTTGAACAGTTCCAGATTTTCCCTGATCATCTCCAGGCCTTCCCGGATATCCCGATATCTTTCCTGCAGATCGAACGTACGCTTCAATCCAAGATCGATCCGGTTCAGGTCCTCATCCTCCCACGTCTCCGGCGGGCTGTCGAAGATGTACAGATTCTCCGCGATACGGTTCTTCAGATTCAGCGTCTTCCCGATGTATTTCTTTAGATTGGCGCCCGAAATATCCAGCCGCCCCTTCCGTTCCAGTGTGAGTGTGTGCGAGTTGGTCTCCTCCAGCAGCAGATTGGTTTGTTCCGAATAATAATCCAGCGACACCGACTGGCTGACATTCAGCATGATCAGCCGAAACACCTCGATGTCCGGTTTGATGATCTCGATCTTGTTGTAGCCGATCTTGTTTTCCTTCGCATTGGTCTCCACCTCGAATTCCTCGCTCAGCGGCAGACCGAATACATTTTTGCAAAAGGGGGCTATCCGCTGTAAAAATCCGTCCCTTCCCTGTTCATCGTAATTCATGAAAGCGACGACCCCATACTTGAATACATACACAAAATCCTCCGGTCCCGTCTTGTAGAACAATTCGTCCGCATCATAGTGATAGATCCCTTCTTTATAGCTCTGCCGAAAGGCCTTCACGTCGATGCTGTCCGCAATCTGGTAGGAAACAACGTGCATACAAATCCCTCCGAATAACAAAATAAATGGGTGGCAATATTTGTTCGATATACTAAACTATTTAGTATATTGCTGCAAAAATAAGTATATGGAATCCCTCTCCCCCAACCTCTTCGTCCGCGACATCCGCGCGACACTCGCCTTTTACCAGATCCTCGGATTCACGCTCACGATGTCCGTCCCCGGCGAGGACGAAGGTCAACCCATCTGGGCAATGGTCACCAACGGCAAGGTCACCTTCATGTTCCAAACCTTCGAAAGCCTCGGCGATAAGCTGCCCCGCATCAGCCGCACCGACGGCGGCTCCCTCCTCTTCTATATTAACGTAATGCACATCCGCGATTTCTTCGATAACATCAGGGAAAAAGTCCCCGTCCTTCACGGCCTCGAAAAGACCTTCTATGGCGCCACCGAATTCTCGATCCAGGATAACAATAATTATGTGCTGACCTTCGCCGAGCACGAAGGATCCTGATCGCCCTACCACGCCCCCTTCAACTTCTCCAATTCCGCTGCATTCAACTTCTCCTTTTCCATCAAATCTATATCCCTATTGATCATCACCATTTCTCCCGGCCCCAGTTCCTCCTCCTCGTTATCCGTATCCGAATGGTAGGATTTCTTCGCCCGAATACGTCCTTCCAGCAGATCGATCTCCTCCCCCGGTCGCGCCCGGAATGCCTCGGCATGGAACCTGCCGGCCCACAGGACTTCGACAACCATATCCCGCGTATGCAGCGTCACCCGCCCGCGAATGATATCGAACCACGCTTCTCCATCGAGCGACAGTTCTTTAATTCCGCTGTCGAACCCGTTGCCCAGTTGGATCTTTGCGCCCGGCGCGAGGATCACGGTACTACTATCGGGCAGCCTGATCCGCTGCTTTGATTGCGTCTCATTTTGGTATTCCTTTCCGCCCGGCACATCTTTCTCTGCCCCATTCCGGCAACCAGCCGCAACCAACGCGATGACGATCCACCCGGCCAAGACTATCTTTCCCATAGGCCATGAATCTACGAATATCTGCGAAAAATGCGGCTCCTGTTTTTGACCTACCTTTGCCCCATGGTCCATGTCGGAGAATACAACACTCTAAAAGTAAAAAAGGAACTGGAATTCGGTCTGATCCTCGATGACGGAGAAGGCGGCATCCTTCTTCCCAAACGTTTCGTCCCGCGAGGCGCCCGCATCGGCGACGAACTCAACGTCTTCCTCTATCATGACGGAGAAGACCGCCTCATCGCCACTACCCAACGAGCCAAAGCCATTTTAGGTGATATCGCATTACTCCGCGTGGTCAGCGTCACTCCGCTGGGCGCCTTCCTCGATTGGGGGTTGATGAAAGACCTCTTCGTCCCCAAATCCAAACAGCTTAGCGGTATGCGATTCGGCGGCGACTATCTCGTAAAGATCTATCTCGACGAAAAGACGGGCCGTCTGGCCGCCACCGAAAAGATCGAGCCTTTTCTCAGCAATGATGACATTACCGCAAAAGAGAAAGACCTCGTCGACCTCACGATTTGGCGACGTAGCGATATCGGATATGTCGTCATCATAAACAACCGTCATACCGGCGTTCTGCATTTCAATGAGGTCTTCAGCAATATCGCTATCGGCGACCGCTTCCCCGGCTTCATTAAAAACATAACACCCGCCGACCGCTCGTCCTCCGGCCAGCCAGAGATCGACGTCGTCGCCGGCAAACCCGGATACGAACGTACAGAAGACGCCGGCACAAAGATCCTCCGCCTCCTCCGCGAAAACAAAGGCAGCCTTCCCTATCATGACAAATCCGACCCCGAATCCATCTATCAGTTCTTCGGCATGAGCAAAAAAACCTTCAAGATGACCACCGGCCGCCTCTATAAAGAAAAAAAGATCCTCATCACCGACACCGGCATCCAGCTCACCCCCTGACCAGGCATTATACTCTCACCCACCCCCTGAACCCCCTTGCGGCATAATAAGATTCCGCCCCATTATGATAAAGGAAAACCGTATCATATCGGCGATCACAAAATACTGCGCCCCCCAGCTTTCGTATAGCCGCCGGCGTCAACACCCAGCTCGACGTTTTCAAATCCAACTTCCCCAGCCTCTGTAATCCCCGGTACTGTTCTTCAGTCAATATCCCGATCCCCATAGCCGCCGCCATACCCATAGCGCTGCCATCAGGCTTATTTTCTTTCCTCGATTCCAGCGCCGCATCGTCATAACACAGACTTCGGCGGCCCTTGGGGCTCTCCGCCGAACAATCATAAAAAATGTATTCCCCGCTGTGTGCATCGAACCCGACGACATCCGGCTCCCCGCCGGTCCTTTCCATTTCGTTCAGCGAACGAAGCTTCCCGGGATTGCTCTCCAGCCGGGCAGCAACTTTCGCCCACTGGATCCCCTCGTGACGAGGCATGTTTCGCTCGAAACGTTCCTTTAAGACACTCAATATATTTTGATTTGACATAGTCATCACTCGATCCTGAGCGAATTCACCGGATTCACCCGCGCCGCTTTCAACGCGCGGAACCCCACAGTCACCAGGGCGATCGCCAGACCCGATACCCCCGCCGCAGCAAAAAGCCACCAGCTCAACGGTATCTTATATGCGAAATTCTGCAGCCACTTGTCTGCCGCCCACCATGAAATGGGAATGGCAATGATGATCGCCAGCGCCACCAGCCGAAGGTATTCCCTGGACAACAATCCGACGATGCCCGGCACCGTTGCACCCAGCACCTTGCGGATGCCGATCTCCTTGGTCCGCTGATAAGCCGTCAGCACGGCCAGACCGAACAAACCCAGACAGCTGATGAATATGGAGATGCCGGTGGTCAGGTCGATCAGCGTGGAAAGATGCCGCTCGTTCTTATATAGTTCTGCGATCGTTTCGTCATAGAATTTATAGGACCAGCTACCGGGCGGATAAAAGCCATACCATTTCTTCTCGATGGCCTTCAGTGTCTGCTGCCAGTCCGCCGCATGTGCATTGTCCAGTCTTATGTTGAAGGTGGAGACACCCCGATCGGACATAAAAGCCATCGGGTCGATCGTATTATAGAAATCCCGCGTATGGAAGTCTTTAATCACTCCGACGATCGGCAGGAGACCCGTCGCATTCTGACCGATAAACTTACCCAATGCGTCTTGCGGCGAAGCAAACCCGAAGGCTTTGACGGCAGTCTCGTTGATGACGAGTTCATTGGTGGTATCCGATGGACTCAGGTTCCTGCCTGCCAAAAGATGAAAGCCGTAAAAACCCAGATAGGCGGTATCGATCTCCTTCCTGAAAACCTGCCTGGATACCGGCGCCTTTCCATCATGGTAATAATTGAACCCGCTCGAACTGTATCCGCTTTCCAGGGGTTGATCACCCAACGCGATACCCCTGATCCCGGGCAGCGTCTTCAGTTCCGCCAGCAGACTGTACTGCTTGTCTTTATACAGGGGACTGCCGCTGTATTTCCAGGGAACATCCACGAGCACCACGGCATCCTTATTGAACCCCATATCGGAGTCGATGACATAATGCAGCTGACTCCCTACGATCATCGCACCCGTGATGAACACCAGTGCGATCACAAACTGAAAAACGATCAGCGCTTTCTGCAGACCGATCCGTCCACCCCTGTTCTTTACTAAAAAGACGCGCCGGAACACCTCCACGGTCTTTACTTTGGTGATCAGCCATCCCGGGTAAAGACCCGATAACAAAGTTACCAGGATAACCAAAACACCCATGAATACGGCCACCTGCCCCATCCCACCCCACGGTTCGAGTTTATCCGGAAGGATATCCCTGAGCAGCCGGAATTCCAGCCATCCTAATGCGAACGCCAGCAGGCATGCGAGAAAGGTGGTCAGCAGCGTTTCAGTCAGAAACTGCGCGATCAGGGCAGACCGGCGGCCGCCGAGTGTCTTCCTAACGCCTATTTCTTTGGCGCGTTGAGGTATGGACGCCACCCCCATGTTGATATAGTTGATGCAAGCCAGCACCAGTAAGAAGAGGCCCACTCCCATCAACCCATACAACACATTCTTATTGGCTTTGTGCACGGTGTATTCATTGATATAGGTGGAGAAATGGGACTCGCTCATAGGCAGCAGCTCGAACCATCTTTTGAATTTAAAATTGTCTTTCCTTGTCTGCTCGAACTGGCGAACCTTTTCACCAACCACGCGTTCGATGGTCGCCAGCACCCGGGCCGGAACGGCGTTATCCTCCAATTGAAGATACAGCTTGTCGCCGCCGTTGGTATTGGTCCAGCTATTCAGCGAATATTCTTTTTCGGGCAGCGAGCAGAATTCCTTTGTCGTAAACTCCGTGGGCCCTTCCGGGTCGGCGACGATACCCGCAACCGTCCTCGTGATCGTATCGCGATAGCTGTAATAGGTCAGGGTGCTGTTCAGTATCTCCTGCGGCGTTTTGCCTGGAAAGTATTGTTGGGCCCTGCTCCGGGTAAGCACCACTTTGTTCGGTGCATTCAGCGCAGTACCGCCCTGCCCCGCCAGCCAGCGATAAGGCACCATTGAAAAATATACGGCATCCGTAGATGCAATTCCATCCTGGTCCTCGACCGTCACCGGCTTTCCATCTGCGGGATTACTCCGTACGGCCCTGAGATAGAGCCCCATCACCGGAACCACCCGCTTCAGACCGACGGCTTCCTTGCGCAGGGCCTGGTATATGGGCGCCGACACGCCGCCGTTGTATGAAGATTTTTCATCGAAAATGAAAC
>DASYSV010000625.1:0-12687 GCA_036010185.1 Puia sp. | reverse complement strand
TGCCAGGGATAGCGTATCAGACGGCCATGTGTGATCAGCCGGTCGATCGCGGGCTGTCGATCCATTTCTTCACGGACCCTTGCCGCGAGCGCACGTGTAGGAAGAATATTAGCTGGCAACGCCGGCCCGTTGCCCAATCCGAAATTACCGCTGCCCAGCAAACGCTCCCATTTCTCCCGGAACGTCAGGATACCCATACGGATATCGAGCACGGACCGTGTAGCAGTAAAGGGAAGCAGGTCATCGGTGCAGGAGGTCTCTTCGAGTATGAGTTGATGCATGGCCCGGCAAATCTATAAAAAAATCCCCTCCTATCAGGAGGGGATCGTTCACGCGCGGAATGCGTAAATTATTTCGTTTTCTTCTCGTAACGTTTCTTGAACTTGTCGATCCGGCCCGCGGTGTCGACCAGGACGTTCTTACCGGTGAAGAAGGGATGCGAGGTATTCGAAATTTCCAGTTTTATGAGAGGGTATTCGTTGCCGTCTTCCCATTTGATGGTTTCCCTGGATTGAGCGGATGATTTGCTCAGGAAAGCCTCTCCATTACTCATGTCTTTAAAAACAACGAACCGGTAACCCTTCGGGTGGATATCTTTTTTCATAACTTATTCTTTTTTAAGCTAGTACGGATTTTGCCGTACCGGGTTGCAAAAGTAGGTAAATTATGCGGGTCGGGCAAAAAAATCTAACTCCGCATATTCACATATTGCAGCGCCATCCCCAGATTGGCGCCGCCGCACAGTTTGATGACGGCCTGCAGATCATCTATCTTCTTTCCCGTGACCCGTATCAGGTCGTCCATGATCTGCGTCTGTACCTTCAAACCGGATTCCTTGATCAGCTTGGTCACCTTTTTGGCGTCTTCCTGTTTGAGACCGTTGCGTACCGGCACCTCCTGCCGGGTGACCCTGCCACTTTGATGCGGCTCCTTCGTCATATCGAAAGCCAGCGGGTCCAAACCCTGTTTCATGCTCCGGCTGATGAGCACGTCGACAATCTGTTTCAGCTTCATATCGCTTTCCGCCTCCAGATCGATCTTCATATCTTTTTTATTCAAATCGATCTTCACCGGGGAATCCTTGAAATCGAACCTGTTCGTGATCTCCTTTTTGGTGACGTTTACCGCGTTATCGAGCACCTGCGGATCCACTTTGCTGACGATATCGAACGATGGCATAAGATGGGCGATTTTGTTTTCGACTCAAATCTACTGCATCCGTACGATACTCGGGCTTCCGCCTCCTAATTGTTTCCGCCCGTCCTGACCCGGCTTTCCTCATCGCCTGCGCCGTTATGCCGGTTGCCATTGGACATGCCTTTCAACGGTTTACCGAAATTCCAGCTGAAAGTAAGGGCCACCTGCCGGCTATCCCGGCGGTTCTGGAAGGTAGCCTCCGTTTGCTGGAAATTGATATAGCCATGCGGGTGGTTGGTATAAAAGATATCCCTGACGGCCAGTTTCAGCGAGGCCTTGTCCTTCAGGATCTTCTTGCTGATGGCTGCCGAAGCCTGTCCCATTGGGTAAATGACGATCTGACCTTCTACGCCTTTGGTCCGGTAGAATCCGGATATTTCGCCACTCCATCCCCCGTGGATCATGAACTGGTTATTCACATTCAAAAGCAGGGTGGCAGCCGAGACATTCAGCGGTTCGCCATAAAGTATGCCATTGAACTGGCTGTAATTCAAGTTACTATACAAGATCGCGGTCCACCATTTGGCCGGATGGAGCTGGGCGCTGACCGAGATACCGGCATTCTGACGGCTGCCGATATTGCCATTGCGGACGATCGTTGCCTGCCCGGATTGTTCGAAGGTCTCCGAGAAGAAACCCTGGGTATAGCTGTAGTTGAGGGTCGTGGTAAGGAATTGCCGGTAGGTATGCGACAGCTCGACATTGTGCGTGAACTGTGGCTGCAGATAAGGATTGCCGGCCTGATAAGTATACTGGTCGAGATAGAACAGGAAGGGGTTCAGGTCCTGGTAGGCAGGTCGGTCGATACGACGGCCATAGTTAAGCGTCAGCTGGTTTTTGTCGTTGACCGTATAGGTCAGATAGGCGGTGGGGAACAGGCTTACATAGCTGCGCGAAAAGCTGGAGTCGCGGTTGATGGTCGTGGACTGCCCGTTGCCCAATTGATGCCCGCTATAATTGGTGTTCTCGGCGCGGACACCAATCTGAACGGCCAGCTTTTTAAATTGTTTGTTGATCGTCGCATAGGCGGCATTGATATTTTCCCGGTACAGGAAATGATTGGTCTTGGTCGTATCCACAATATCGATTTTGTTCACCCGATTATAATAATCGGCGGTATTGTCGGTATTGACATAACTGAGCTTGATGCCGGTCTCCAACTTGTAACCGTGCGCCAGCGGACGGGTATAATCCGTTTTGAAAGTGTATATATTGATCGCGCTGGGCAGATGACCGGTGAGGATGCTCTCATTGAGCAGCGTGCTGTTCGGTGCATAGGTCAGGTTGTCGAAATACTGATCGCTGACGCTGCTATAACGCACATAGTCCATATCCGCGGTGAGTTCGCGCCCGGTGGAATCATAGGTATGGCGGAAATTCAGATTGACGGATCCGTTCTTCCAGTTTGTATTGTTGGTGCTCGGGGAATAGACCACGGAATCCAGTATCTTACTCGGGTCCTGCAGCTGGATCGTGCTGATGGAGTTCATATTTTCTTTATTGCTGAAACCGCTGACCACGAAACCGACCGTCGTCTTGTTCGTCAGGTAATAATCCATCCCGAATTTCAGATTGAAGCCGGGGTTACGGAAATGCATAGTCGTTGTTTGCGAAAAAATGGAGTTGATCGTTTTGCCATCCTGGTCCAGGTACTTGCGGCCGATGTCCAGCTGCTGGAATCCTTCGAAATTGGAATATCCCCCATTCAGGAAGAAATTGGCTTTCCCGTTGCGGTAGTTGAGATTGACGCTTCCGCTGGGTTTGGGATAAACCCCCTGGTTATATGTGAGATTGACGTTCCCGTTGAATCCCTTCATCTTATTCTTTTTCGTCCGGATATTGATGATCCCGGAATTGCCGGCGGCATCGTATCTGGCGGACGGATTGGTCATCAGTTCGATCTGGTCGATGGCGGAAGCCGGAAGGCTGCGCAGATAGCTGGCCAGCTGCGTTGCGGAAAGATAAGTGGGCTTGTTATCTATCATGATCGTTACACCCTGCTTACCTTTAAGACTGATATTGTCGTCTTTATCCAATGTGACGCCAGGAGATTTTTCCAGCACATCCATCGCCGAGGAGCCCGCGTTGGACGGAGAAGCATCCACGTTGATCACCATCTTGTCGGCCTTCATTTCGATGAAGGGCTTTTTAGCCACGACGGCAAAGGCCTGCAGATCGCCGGCGGCAGCCGTCAACACTATCGGAGGCAGGGTCCGGTTGGCGGAGGCTCCCAGCTCGAATCCCACGGAATAGGACTTCCGGAAGCCCACCGATGATACAGCTATCAGGTATTTGCCAGCCGGGACATGGTCCAACCGGAAATGACCGCTTTTGTCGGTTGCCGTCTGTTGTACCTTGGAAGAGTCTCCGGCAAGCAGTAAACTAATGGTCGCCGATTCGACGGGCTGTCCTTTTGCGTCTCCGACGCTGCCGGAGACCCTGGCCGAAGATGGAGAGGCTCCGGATCTGCCTTCATTTTGAGCGGCTGCAGATTTCTCCCCGGTTTGGGCCACCGCAGGAATGATGGCAACGAAGAACAGGACAGCAGTTAGAAAAAGGTGGGTGCTTCTCATATAAAGTTTTTTCTAGTTCTTAGTTATGATTAATACAATACAAAGATTGGTACTTGGCATTACATAGAACATGGTTTAATGTTGGATGGCCGATTTTACTGATAGTTGGTCACATCTCTGGAAAATCAAAAAATCCGGGTTTGCAAGGATGCAACCTGTGACGCGGAATGACTATTTCGCGTTACAAATGTGTCGGCATTTGGGACAAATGGAAAGATTCCCGGAAGGATGGCGAGGGGGACAGCCGCTGCTCCAAAAAGGCTATTTTCCGATCGGATTCACGTCGGGAGGGTCCGAAACGGCTTTAACCGGTGGCTGGCCGCGTCGTTTAAGTCCGATATAGATCCATACCCCCGCGATCACCAATCCGGCGGAGATCAGTTCGGCCTGGGTCGGGTGGAATCCGAAGATATCGTATTTGGTATTGACGCGGATCTTCTCGACAAAAAATCGCTCTACCCCGTTGAGCACCAAGTAAATGCCGAAAAGTGTACCAGGTATCTTCAACCTGCGCCTCAGCGCCCAGAGCACGAAGAACAGTCCCAGGCAGACGAGGGTCTCATAAAAGGGTGTGGGAAAAACGGGGATCGGCAGCTGACTGCAGTATTGCCCGTTGCAATCTATCATCCGGACCCCTTCGCTGATCACATTGTGCGGATAGGGATAGGCGAACAGCCAATCGGGCAAAAAGGATGGAGCTTTCGCGGCCAGGTGCGGCACCTTGTCCAGGCTTCCAAACTGCGGAAGATATACATCTTTATATTGTTGTAAGGCCTGACCGAATAGTTGCGGGTTCGATGGCGCGACTTTCCCCGCCGGCGTCGTGATATAAGCGCTGTTCAGTATTCCCCAGTCGCCATCCCCCGCTACCTGGCAACCGATCCGACCGACGGCATAGGCCAGCATCAACCCGGGAGCCGCGGCATCATTCAGGTGCCAGAAACCTATGCCATGTTTCCGTGCATAATTCCAGATGGCCAGCGCGGCGCAGATGAGGCCGCCATAGAACGTCAATCCGCTGAAAGAGAGTAGCGAGCCTACAGGATCCCGGACGAAATCGTTCCAGGTTTCCAGGCTGTTGAATATCTTGGCGCCAATAAAACCAAAGATAAAGGCATAGATGGTCAGGTCCCCGACCCGGTCGTGCGGCCAGATACGCACCTTTTTCTCCTGGGGCTGAGGAAGCCGCTGTTTGTTCTTCTCATACCATTTCCATACCGCCAGCAATAGCCCCAGAACGATACCCGCAGGCAGATTTCCCTGCGAGGACAAAAGATAGTCCTGCACATTGGCCGTCAGGGCGCTGTCGGCGGTGAAAAGACCCACCAGCTTAAACCCCACTACGAATCCCAGGATGAAGTTGAGGGCCAATTCCGTAGGGCTCACCGGTTTCCCGATCCAAAGCAATTCTTCCCTGCTTTGCAAAAGCCCTTCCCTCTCCTTCCTGATCAGCTCGCGGGTCAGCGTTACCGCAGCCGCAATAAAGGAAAGGGCTACGAAGAAGCCAAAGGAATTGACAAAACGCAGAAACGGCCAGGAAACGCCAAAAAGATCTCTAAAGGCGAAATAAAGGTTTGGATACATAGATGAGGGCTAACACAATTTGCCACAAACCTACGTTTTTGTGGCATCAATGGAGATGAAATATTTTTTGGGCCCGAACCACCGGAACCTGAGCAACTTACGCGGACCCTCACCAAAAATAATTTTCCACACATACTACGATTTGTTGATTGCCGTTCCACATAAGTGTTCCACGGGGAACATTTTTCTTCGCAAATCCTCACTATTCCTGCATTCCATAGCTTATCCACAGTTGTGGATACAAAAGAAAAGCCCCGCCTGACGGCGGGGCTTTTTGTTTTACGTGAAGAACTTTAGCAATATTCACCAAACGCGGCGATCAGGTTATGAGCGATCAGCTGCGCCGGACGTCCCTCTATCTGATGACGCTCGATCATATGAACCAACCGGCCATCCTTGAACAGGGCAATCGAGGGCGAAGAAGGCGGGTAAGGCAGCAAATGCTCCCGGATCTTGCTGACTGCCTCCATATCGAAACCCGCGAAACTCGTGGTCAAATAATCGGGCTTTTTCGGGCTATTGGCCACCGCCATCAAAACTCCCGGACGCGCGGAACCCGCGGAACAACCGCATACCGAATTGACCATAACAAGCGTCGTCCCTGATTTCTGCAATTGCGAATCGACTTCCTGGGAGGTGAGCAATTCGTGGAACCCATTGTCCGTCAGCTCCTCCTTCATCGGTGTTACTATCTCTGCTGGATACATTTTAAAAATTGTTTAGGTAGTATTAAAACACAAAATTAGCCAAAAAGTTGGTTCGGTCGCTTATGCAAAAATGTCATCAAAATCCGTCTTTTAATGAAATTATGTCATTAAGTCGTCGCCATATCGGTCAGATTTTCGCGAAAAAGCGGTCAAAATCCGGATGGTACATGGTTTGTTCCTCCCCACATGTCAAACGACTTAAAAACACTCAAATACCATTTTATGACACTCGTAAAAGTAAACAACAACGCACACAAGACCCTGTCGAGCTTTGTAGACGAATTCTTTCAGGGATTCCCCGCCGCCGGTCCGGGCCGCGAAGAAAGCTTCGGCTTTCCCCCTGTGAACATCCATGAGACGGCTGAAGCCTATCATCTCGAGCTCAGCGCTCCCGGCCGCACCAAAGAAGATTTCAAGCTTTCTCTCGACAATGGTCAGCTGACCATCGGCTTTGAGAAGAAAGACGAAACGAAGACCGAAGAATACAAGACCATCCGTAAAGAGTTTTCTTTCCGGAGCTTCAAAAGGAGCTTCAATCTCGACGAACGTATCGATACCAACGGCATCCAGGCCAAATATGAGAACGGTGTGCTAAAACTTTATCTGCCCAAAAAAGCGGAAGTGAAGGAAAGCGCCAAACAGATATCGATCCAATAATTCGGCTATCGACCCAATAATTCTCGTTCCCATGTTGCCCGGCCTTTGGCCGGGCATCTTTTTTTTTTTAATTTTACGGCTCCAAATGATTTATATCCAATAATTAATTATGATTAAACCTTTGGGTCGTGTTTTAAGGCTTTGGTTATTTCTTTCGGCAGGTTTGTTTTTCTTCATGAAGGGTTATGCACAGGATACGACGGTCATCCATCATATCCCTATGCCCGCAGACACCGTTCGCTTCGAAGATTCTGCGTTAAGGATCAAGAACCTCAACCCTTATTTCACTCTGCACGTGGATTCCACGCTTTCCTACCAGTTCGAGATCAACCGCGATCCCGCCAAATACTTTTTCCTCCTCGAGAATGCCCCCGTCGGGCTGAAGATCAGGGAGAACGGAATGCTCTTCTTCCGCGCGGATAAATCCTTTTTCCTTTCCGGCAAGCTGAAGTATGACCATGAATACAAGGTCAAGCTGGCCGTACAGAACCTTAACGACCCCCGGGACCGGATCGACACCAGTTTTACGATCGTTTTCTTCACCACCGAGATCATCCCCTCCCACGTGAAACCTACTGTCAGCAATGTCCTGTATGTGGACGAAGGCGATACGATCAGTTTCCGCGTCCAGTGCGAAACCGGCACCTACCCGATCGAAAGCATCAATTTCTATTCGAGCACCCCGATCAAGACCAATTCCCTGATCAGGGCCTGTAACGACGATTTTACCTGGAGCCCCCCCTATGATTTCGTCAAAGAGACCGATTCGGCGAAACAGCGGCTGGTGCTGCTGTATTTTGTCGGTACCAATAAGGTGTTCATGCGGGATACCGCGGTTATCAAGATCTATGTCAAGGATGCGTTGAACTACCCCCTGATGGTGGAACAATACAATCAGGTGGCCAAGAATATGCGCACCTATATCCTGCAGCTGAAATATGTTTTCGTCCAGCTGGATAAAAAGGTAAGAAAGACCAAGAATACACGGACGGATTTCGACATGACTACCGCCGGTACTGCCCTCAGCGGCACTGTATTCTCCGCACAGCCCAGCCAGAGCGCCAAGACTACCGGGGCCATCCTGCCGAGCGTAGGCCTCGCCGTCGTACCCGTCAAGGAAACAGTGGCGCCAACCCCGACTACGGAACAAAACCAGGCCGGTCTCGTCCGCTCGTCTATCAAACGTCTGGATTACACATTAAAGGACAACGCCCTTCTGGGAGAAAAAGACCCGGATATCGTCAAAAAGATCGCCAATCTCAA
The DNA here is from genome assembly GCA_036010185.1 of Puia sp. GTDB lineage: Bacteria > Bacteroidota > Bacteroidia > Chitinophagales > Chitinophagaceae > Puia. The sequence goes on along the minus strand of DASYSV010000625.1, from coordinate 4,706 downwards.
AAACGAGCTAAAACAGACGCAGGTGCAGCTGATCGATATCCCGCTGGAAGACGTAACGGGGATGACCGAAGAACAGCTGAACGCCTACTTCGACAATCCGAAACACAACAAGAAATACAGGCTGAAAAAATAAGAGGGTGGGCTACATATATCCGAGTATCTTAAGCATGCTCTGCGCCGTCTGTTCCTTGGCATAGACCCAGTCGACCAGTTTCCCGTTCTTGTCATGCCCCACGATCACATGTTTGGGCGAGGGTATCAGACAATGCTTGATCCCTCCGTAACCGCTGATCTGATCCTGATAGGCGCCCGTATGGAAAAAGCCCACATACAGAGGCTCACCATTGACGATCTTCGGAAGAAACACCTCATTGATATGCTCTTCGGAATCGTAATAATCATGACTATCACAGGTAATACCTCCCAAAACGACCCGCTGGTATTCGACGTCCCATTTGTTGATCGGCAACATCAGAAACCTTTCCCCGATGCCCCAGGTATCCGGTAAGGTAGTAATAAAGGAAGAGTCGATCATGTACCAGATCTCCCGGTCGTTCTGCATCTTCTGCCCGATGACGCTGTAGATATGCGCCATGCTCTCCCCCACCGTATAACTCCCGAATTCCGTGAAGATATTCGGCATGGGCACGTTGCTGCGTTTGCAGGCCTTTTTGATATTCCCGACTATCTCATTGATCATGAATTGATAGTCGTATTCGAAGCCCAGCGAGTGTTTGATCGGGAACCCGCCCCCGATATTGATCGAATCCAGCTCCGGGCAGATCTTCTTCAGCTGGCAATACAGGTTGATGACCTTATTCAGCTCGCTCCAGTAGTATATGTCATCTTTGATCCCCTTGTTCAGAAAGATGTGAAGCATTTTCAGCTGGAACCGGTCCTCGTTGCCTTCGATCTTGTCGACATAGAATTCGAGCACGTCCCGGGCGCGGAAGCCAAGACGCGAGGTATAAAACGGAAAAGTCGGCTCTTCCTCGGCGGCCACCCGGATGCCCAGTTTGAAGGGCACCTTCACGGACCGTTTATACTGCTGCAGCTCTTCTTTATTATCGAGTATGGGAATCACGTTTTTGAACCCGCTGTTCAGCAACGACGCGATCCGGCTCGTATAGCTCTTCTGCTTGAATCCGTTGCAGATGATAAAAGTGTCCTTAGTGATCTTTTTCCGCTGATACAGTTTCTTGATGATCTCTATATCATAGGCGTACGAGGTCTCGAGATGGATATCGTTCTTCAGGGCCTCCTCGACGATAAAGGAAAAATGCGAGCTCTTGGTACAATAACAATAAAAGTATTTGCCTTCGTAACGATGCTTCTTGATCGCGGAGGCAAACATCTTCTTCGCTTTGTTGATCTGCATCCCGATCTTCGGCAGATAGGTCAGCTTCATCGGCGTCCCATATTTGTCTATCAGGGCTTTGATATCCAGACCGTTAAATTGCAGGTAGCTGTCTTTCACCTCGAAACCTTCTTGCGGAAAGTTGAAGGTTTGCGTCACCAGGTCGGTGTACGTATTGTTCATTGAGTGATCCGGGTTAGGCAATATTCAGAAAGTTAGACGCCCCTTAAAAAGGGGCGTCTAAAGATAAACATTTTTTCAAAAAGCGACGGAGGAGCTTTGTCCGCCAGGACAATTTTTAGCCTTTAACCGCAGCGACGAGCCGCTTGAAGGTCTCCGGCTCGTTCATCGCCAGATCGGCGAGCACTTTCCGGTCCAGGGCGACGCCTTTTGCATTCAGTTGGTGGATGAATCTGGAATAGGTCAGGCCTTCAGCGCGGACTGCCGCATTGATACGGGCGATCCACAAGGTCCTGTATTCTCTTTTCTTCAATTTACGGCCGACATAACGATAGGTCAGGCCCTTTTCCAGGACGTTTTTGGCGACGGTATAGACATTCTTTCTTTTACCATAGAATCCCTTCGCGTCCTTCAGGATGCGTTTGCGGCGTGCCCGGGAGGCGACGGCATTTACTGAACGTGGCATATCTTAATAAGTTTGTGTGTTAAATGAGTTGATTTCCGACGCTATTTGAGACGGAGCAGCCGTTTTACAAAATCCATGTGAGAAGCGGCGACCTCTCCCTTTTGACGGAGGTTGCGTTTCCGTTTCTTGGATTTCTTAGTAAGAATGTGACGTTTGAAGGACTTCTGGTGGGTGATCTTCCCGGTGCCTGTTACCTTAAACCTTTTCTTGGCACTGGAATTCGTCTTGACCTTAGGCATCTCGAATGCATTGAGTGTTAAACCCGAGTGGCGGATCCGCACCGGCGGACCACTTATGGGGCCATTTGGGGGATGCAAAGGTAATAAAAAAAACCGCCATGTGGCGGTTTATTTCAAATTTATGACGCTGTTTTGTCTTTTTCCTTCTTTTTCTGGGGTTTCGGCGCCCATATCGCCAACATCCGCTTGCCTTCCATCTTCGGCATCCCTTCCAGCACACCCGAATCATTCAGCCGCTCGGCAAACTTCAGCAACAACAGCTCGCCCCTTTCCTTGAACTGGATGGCCCGTCCCTTGAACTGAACATAAGCCTTGACCTTATTGCCCTCCTTCAGGAACTTCTCGGCATGCTTGGCCTTGAAATCGAAGTCATGATCGTCCGTATTGGGCGTAAACCTGATTTCCTTTACCTCAGAGGCCTTGCTTTTGGCCTTCATTTCCTTTTCCTTCCTCTTCTTTTCGTAAAGGAACTTGTTGTAATCGATGATCTTACAAACGGGGGGATCGGCGTTGGGAGATATCTCCACCAGGTCAAGCTGTTGATCCTGCGCCATCTTCTGCGCCTCCTGCGTCGAATACACGCCTACCTCTACATTATCGCCGACGAGCCGCACCTGCGGCACCCGGATCATATGGTTGGTACGATGTTCTTGTTGTTGCTCTTTTCTAAAACGTGGATTAAAATTCCCTCTCGGGGGTCTCGGTGGAAATGGCATTTACTGTTTTTAAATCCAGCTCCCCTCCCTGTCGGAAGCCGCTAATTGTTTTTCTTGTGTCTGTCTGCACGTCCCTAGGGATTGGGGGTGCGTTCTGTTATCTCTTTTCTGATGTCCGCAATGAACTCCTCGATCCGCTTCACGCCCTGGTCGCCGAGACCCTGTCTCCTCACCGCAACTTTCTGCCCCTCCATCTCTTTTTCACCGACCACCAGCATATAGGGAACCCGCGCCAGCTCTGTATCCCGGATCTTCTTTCCGATCTTCTCGCTACGGTCATCCACTTCAACACGAATATCCGCATTTTTCAGCAGAATCGAAAGACTTTGTGCATATTCGAGCGACTTATCGGTGATCGGCAGGATCTTTACCTGCAGCGGAGCCAGCCATACCGGAAATTTACCCGCATAGTGCTCCAAAAGGAAGCCGATAAACCGTTCGTGCGTCCCGAGCGGTGCCCGGTGAATGATCAACGGCACCTCGGGATGGTTATCCCGATTCGTAAAGGATAGATCGAACCGCCGGCCCTGGGCAAAGTCTACCTGATTGGTAGCCAACGTGAATTCCCGTCCGATGGCGCTCCAGATCTGCACATCGATCTTCGGCCCGTAAAAAGCCGCCTCATCCGGCACTTCCACATACGGCGTCCCTGTCCGGATAAGCACATCCCGTACCAAATCTTCCGTTTCCTTCCATAACCCGGGTTCGTCAATGTATTTCTTACCCAATCTGGCAGGATCGTGGGTGCTGAACCTCATCACATACTTATCGATACCGAAAATCCGGAAGTATTTCAGATACATCTCATTCACGGCCTTAAACTCGTCATAGAACTGCTCTTTGGTGCAATAGATATGCGCGTCGTTCATATGCAGACATCGTACCCGCATCAACCCGAACAGCTCCCCGCTCTGCTCATACCGGTAACAGGTGCCATATTCAGCCAGCCTGTAGGGAAGGTCCTTATAGGATCGCTGCTCCGCGGCAAATATCTTATGATGATGCGGACAGTTCATCGCCTTCAGATAATACTTCTCGCCTTCCAGCTCCATGGGCGGATACATGCTGTCCTGGTAGTACGGCACGTGGCCGCTGGTGATATACAGGCTCTCTTTGGCTATGTTTGGCGTCACGACCCGTTTGTAACCAGCGCGTCCTTCCGTCTCCTTGGCCAACGTTTCCAGCTGCTCGATAATGACAGCGCCATTCGGCATCCAAAGAGGAAGCCCCGGGCCTACCTGGTCATCGAAAGTGAAAATGCCCAGCTCCTTGCCCAGTTTGCGGTGATCCCTTTTCTTGGCCTCTTCCAACATCGCCAGATATTCATCCAGCTCTTTCTGCGAGGGGAACGTGACCCCATAGATCCGGGTCAGCTGTTTGTTCTTCTCGTCGCCTTTCCAATAGGCCCCCGCGATATTCGTCAGTCTCACCGCCTTGATGAATCCCGTATGCGGGATATGCGGTCCGCGGCAGAGATCGGTGAAATTACCCTGCGTATAGAACGTGATATTCCCATCCTGAAGGTTCTCCAGCAAATCCAGTTTGTACTCATCTCCTTTTTCGGTAAAATAGCTGATCGCATCAGCCTTACTGATCTGTTTCCGTCGGAAGATCTCATTCCCCCGCGCCAGTTCGGCCATCTTAACCTCCAGTTTCCTGAGGTCATCTTCTGTCACCTGCCGCCCGCCGAGATCCATGTCGTAATAGAACCCGTTGTCTACCGGGGGCCCTACCCAGAACTTGACGCC
>DASYSV010000325.1:0-5698 GCA_036010185.1 Puia sp. | reverse complement strand
GAAGATCGTGAGGGCCCGTCCGATACCTTTGCCCTGCATACCGCTGGGGACTGCCATTTGGCGGAGACGGACAGTGGCGGCATCCTGTCGGGTGAGCAGGCAGCAGCCCAGCAGGCGGTCGTCTTCAAAGGCGCCCATAAGGATATCGTCCTTTTCCAGATCGAGCTCTTCCCTGGTGAAATAAAGACCCAATGGTTTGCGCAGCATCTCGTTGCGCAGATGGACCATCTGCTGGTATTCTTTCGTTCCGTGATCTATCATCCTAAGCGCCATGCGGTTGGTATAATTTTCGCTGGCCATTCGGCGGCATGTGCCGATGGCCGGGAGGCCCGAAAATACGGAAAAATTACCGTAAAACGGGGGGCTTCGGCTACGGTCCCCCGGAGGTTCGGAGGGTGGGATGGGTCGGCTGGTACTGTGGCATGGGCGGGGATGGAAGGTCGGATGGGTTGGCTGGCACCGTGGCATTGGCGGGGATGGAAGGTGGGAAGGGTTGGCTGGTGCTGTGGCATGGGCGGGCTTTTACGGAGGCCGGGAGGTTAAAATAAAATGCCTCAATTTTGTACAGTAGTCCGGAACCTTTATTTTTGCGGGCGTATAACTAAAAATTTACCAAAATGTCAGACATCGCTACAAGAGTAAAGAAGATCATCGTCGATAAGTTAGGAGTAGAGGAGGCAGAGGTTACCAACGAGGCTTCTTTCACCAACGATCTGGGGGCAGACTCTCTGGACACCGTCGAGCTCATCATGGAATTCGAGAAGGAATTCAACATTTCCATTCCCGATGAACAAGCCGAGACGATCACCACCGTCGGTCAGGCTATCGCTTACCTGGAAGAGCACGCTAAATAAGAGCGCTCAAAACTTCGTTTGGAGTTATTGTAATAAACTCGTTCGATCCGCCTTTTCAAGCAATTGGGCTTAGAAGGCGGATTTTATCCTTAGCCAGCAGCCGCTGAACGGGGCAGGTTGAAGGATAGATAAACAGCCGCTGAACGGGTAGGGGTGAAGGATAGATAAACAGCCACTGAACGGGGCAGGTCGAAGGATAGATAAAAGTCCATTATGCAATTGAAAAGAGTAGTAGTTACGGGCATCGGTGCCCTCACTCCCATTGGTAACAATACGCCGGATTACTGGAAGGGTTTGCTGGATGGCGTGTCCGGTGCTGCTGCCATTACCCTGTTCGATGCGTCAAAATTCAAGACTAAGTTCGCGTGTGAGCTGAAAGGATTCGATCCCTTGAATTACCTGGAAAAAAAGGAAGCGCGCAAGGTGGATCGTTATACTCAGATCGCGCTGGCGGCGAGTGACGAGGCGGTAAGGGATGCGGGTTTCGACAAGGAAAAGATGGATCCGGACCGGATCGGCGTCGTATTCGGCAGCGGTATCGGCGGGCTGATCACCTTCCAGGAAGAGGTGATCAATTTTGCGAAGGGCGATGGGACTCCGCGTTTCAACCCTTTCTTCATTCCAAAGATGATCCTCGATATTGCGGCGGGTCATATTTCGATGCGGCATGGATTTCGCGGTCCTAATTTCGCCGTGACCAGCGCATGTGCTTCTTCCACGAATGCCATTATGGAGGCCTACAATCTGATCCGTCTGGGGAAGGCCGATGTGATCATCAGCGGTGGCAGTGAGGCGGTGGTAAGCGAGGCGGGTGTGGGAGGCTTCAATGCCATGAAAGCGTTGAGCGAGCGTAATGACGATCCTTCCACTGCCAGTCGTCCTTATGACAAGGACAGGGACGGGTTTGTGATGGGCGAGGCCGCCGGGGTGCTGGTGGTCGAGGAGCTGGAGCATGCGAAGGCGCGCGGCGCGAAGATCTATTGCGAGATACTGGGTTGCGGAGCGACTGCCGATGCCTATCATATGACGGCCCCGCATCCGGAAGGGCTGGGCGCCAAGAACGTAATGATGGCGGCTTTGAAAGACGCGGGTTTGACGCCTGCGGACATCGATTATATCAATACGCATGGGACCTCTACTCCTTTAGGCGATACAGCCGAGATAAAAGCTATTATGCATGTTTTCGGCGAGCAGGCCTTATCTCTCAATATCAGCAGCACTAAATCCATGACGGGGCATTGTCTTGGCGCGGCGGGCGTCATCGAGGCCATCGCGTGTGTGATGGCTGTCGTGAATGACCAGGTACCGCCGACCATCAATCATTTCACCGACGACCCCGAGCTGGACCCGAGGGTCAACTTCACTTTCGGGAGATCTCAACCGAGAACGGTGCGGGCGGCGCTGAGCAATACGTTTGGCTTCGGCGGACATAATGCCTGTGTCATCGTTGGTAAATACGAAGGGTAACCGAGCGTGGTGCTGGTTGCTGCGTCAAACAAATTTTTTATTGGGTGAAAAAAATTGTAGCTTGTTGAGGTGGGAATTCTGGAACGTATAATAAAAGGCGACGCCGCCGTCACTTCGTTCAAAAAGCAACTTCGAAACGTACTCGGATTTTCGCCGGGCAAGGCCGTCTTATACAGGACGGCACTCACTCACAGGTCCGTCAAGGACGGCGCCGATGAAAACAACGAGCGGCTGGAATACCTCGGGGACGCAATTCTCAGCGCTATCATCGCCGATTTCCTTTTCAAGAAATATCCATACAAGGAGGAAGGTTTTCTGACCGAAATGCGGAGCAAGATGGTGAACCGCAACCAGCTGAATGAGATAGCCATCAAGATGGGTCTCAAAAAGATCAGCAATTTCAACAAATTCGACAGCAGTCTGAAGATGAGCCAGATCTTCGGGAATACGCTGGAAGCCATTGTGGGCGCGATCTATCTCGACAAGGGTTTTGAGAAATGCCGGCAATGGGTCATGGAGCGGGTGATCCAGCCCTATCTTTTTCTCGATGACCTGGAGAACCTGGAGATCAATCATAAGAACAAGCTATACGGCTGGGCCAACCGTAACGGTAAGAATCTCGAGTTCGAGACGCTGGATGAGCGTATCGAAGGCGGTCGCCGGCTTTTTACGGTGGGGGCCGTCGTGGACGGAGAATTGATATCGCAGGGCAAGGCCTACAATAAAAAAGACGCCAGCCAGATAGCCGCCCAGTTGGCTCTGGACAAATTGGGCCTCAACAAGATAGATTCTGGTGAGGAGGGGGCCTGAGGGGTGGCGCCGATCGGGCGAAGGATGGAAGATGGGTGGCGAGGCCGCCGGGCGAAGGATGGAAGATGGATGGCGAGGCCGCCGGGCAAAGGGCGGAAAATGGGTGGCGGGACCGCCGGGCGAAGGTGGAAGATGGATGGCCGGGCCACCGGAGCGACGAAAAGAAGCCACGGATTGCCGTTAACGAAAATTTTCGGGCATTTTGCTTGCATCCCAGAAGGATTTTTTCTAGTTTTACATTCTCACTCGCAGTTTTTATTTCCCAATCTCCTTTTTTGTAAACCGTTCTCTTCTCGGACATCCCGGGTGTAAATCCTTTATTCGGACCGTAAATCCTTTATTGTCTATGGTGAGCCACCGAAGCGAACCACATTCAATTACTTAACCTTTGTGAACATGAACAAGATTTACACCCTTTCGTTATCCGGCCTTATGCTGATTACAGCACCTTCATTCGCCCAGTACACCGCAATCCGTGCCGGAGATTGGCATAATACCGGAGCCCCAAGCAATACGATCTGGGCTGGGGCTGAACCTCCTGCCAGTTGCGGCGCCGGTTGTACGATCACGCTCGCGGTCGTAGGCGGCGGAACGATCAATCTGAACAAGCATGTCGTATTCAGCGCCGGCGCACAAATGACGATCGGCGACGGTACCAATGCCAATGCGACCGTCCTGGAAATCGCCAATTCCTCCGCTACCGACACCGGCCATGCCAACAGCATTACGATGATCAATGACAATACCGGAACGGTGATCAATGTAACCGCCGCTTCTTCGCTGGTCGTTGCTCCCAATAGCGGCAACCAGGGAGATTTCGACGGTGTTTTCACCGCCTATGTCACCCCGGGCACTCCCCCGAGCGAGAGCTTTTTTAAATCGGTGGGTTATGCGCCCAATGGTATCGTCAACAATACGATCGTGAGCGGTCAGACACCCAGTCTCCAGGAGTTGACCGGTGGTCAGACGCTGAATTCGGCTGGAACCCTTCCCATCCTGTTGTCTGCCTTTGGCGCCACGCTGGGCGAAGGCGGCGTCGATCTGGACTGGACGACATCGCTGGAGATCAATTCCGACCATTTTGTCGTCGAACGTAGCTCGAATGCCGGCGCCGGCTGGGATGTAGTCGGAACGATATCCGCGCATGGCAATTCCGTGGCTACGCTCCACTATTCTTTCACCGACAACAAGCCCGTTCAGGGCACCTCCGAATACCGGCTGCAGATGGTGGACAAAGACGGGAAATATGCCTTTTCCGAGGTTAAGACGATCCGTACGGGCATGATCACCGGCGTGAGCGTATATCCCAATCCCGCCCGCGATTTTGTAAATGTTACCCTTGGATCGGCATCAGGGTTTACACTTATACGCCTCTACAACCAGGGCGGCCAGCTGTTGCAGGAAAAGAGCACTAATAATCCCGGAGGGTCGGTCATTCCCTTGTCGGTGAGCGGCTATCCCGAAGGCAATTATATCGTAGTAGTGACGGGCGCCGATGGAACCAGACAAGCGAACAAGGTCGTTATTACAAAATAAATTATGGCCATCGGCGACGATGAGCATGACCCCTCCTGATCAGGAGGGGTTTTTTTTCCCAAATTTCCCATCGTGGGTAAGTAAATGCCCCTAATTTCCCATTTTGGGGTCTTTAAACCATGCCAACGGCGCGTTTATTGGGGTACCTTGGCATAGATGCGCAGATCGGCTGAGTGCCACATACTAATCGAGTGCATCCGTGAGTTAATAATAGGCTAGAATCCAAAATGTCCGATTATCCTGATGGGAAACTATCGCATCCTGTTAAAAGTTGTGGGCCTTTCATTGTGCATACTGATCAACTCCCGGTTGACCGTCAAAGCACAGTGTTCGGGGACTCTTGCGACCCACACCTATGATACCGCGCTTTCCAGCAATGGATACGGCATTTATCCCCTCAATATTCCCCAGTGGAGTCCCGATTCGGGTTTATTGGTCTCCGTGAAGCTGTCCGCGAATGTGAGTTCCCAATACGGATATACGCTTCGTAATGCCACCTCGCAAGCGGCGTCCTATGCGCTGACGCTGGGTCAGCTGGACCAGTTCAACAGTCCCGCGCTTTCCACCCCGTACAGTAATGTGACGCAACAGTACATCGACAGCTTTGCCCTTACTCCCGGTCAATCGGTGAGCAACGGGCCTTTCGCCTTTTTGAACAATCATGTCTCCAGCGACAGCATCACCAGCAATGTGACGCCTTTCATGGGTGCGGGCCGGGTCAGCGTGAAGTATACGTCTTTTACGTTTACGGACCTGAACAGCTACAACAACGCCACCTATTACTATGCCGCCAATATCGCCAATACCATGCATTTCACGGTCAGCTATCTCTATTGCCAGGATGTCAATGTCGGCGTACTGGCGGTGAAGCTGTCTAACTGGGATGCTCAGCTGGTTGGCACCGGATCGGCCGACCTCAAGTGGACGGCCGCGAATGAAACGGCCGGAAGGACTTACGACATCCAGCGTAGCGGGGACGGTCAGAAGTTCATGACGATCCATACCGTTGCGGCGCTGAATGGACAGACGGA
>DASYSV010000613.1:0-6364 GCA_036010185.1 Puia sp. | reverse complement strand
TGGGCCGGTGATCCGTTTTTTATAAAAATTAACGCGTCGGTGCCCGTAAAAAACCCCCTTTTGACAAGCGGCGACAGAAAATAGCCGCAGGGGGCTATCTTCAGTAGCAGAAACTTATATATGAGAAAACCTATTTGCCTGCTGTTCGGCCTGTTCCTGGCTGCCGCCTGTTTCGCACAGGAAGACCTTCCCAAAGACTACCTCACTCCCGCATTCCACAGCGGAAGACGCGATGCCCTTCGGGCGCTGATGCCTCCTCGTTCGGTGGCCGTTATCTTCTCCTATCCGGAACGCGTCTTTTCGAAAGACGTCGACTATCCCTATCACCCGAATCCCGATCTCTACTATTTCTCGGGTTATAAGGAACCGGACGCCGTCCTGCTCATCTTCAAAGAACCGCAACACGCGCCGGGCGGAGGCGAATACCGCGAGCTGTTCTTCGTACAGCAACGCGACCCGCAGGCGGAACAATGGACGGGACGCCGTCTGGGAGTGGAAAAAGTGAAAAGCGAGCTGGGTTTCGACAGCGTATTCAACGGCAGCGAATTCAGGAACTATCCCGTCGACCTCTCCTCCTTCGACCATATCCTCTTCGCCGGCATTCCCGACGACGTCCACGACGATCCGTCGGACTCCGCCGATCTCTACGACGTGCTGCAGGCATTCCGGGCAAAAGCGGCGCTTCCCGCCGATTTCGATGCGCAGGTATATGATATCCTGGCGATACTGGCGAACAGGTCTACCGTATAAATGCTGCCCCAGGGCAAACAATGGTTGAAATTGCGGATGGCCACGAACGAAAAGCTCCGCGAAAACCAACTGGCCACAGAATTCCTGAATTGCAGCGATTCGTCGGGTCTCGCCGGTTTCCGGAAGAAAATGGAGGCTTTGAAATGGAATACCGCACTGTATGACAAATCGGTGGCATCGCTTCGCGAGATCAAGACGCCGGAAGAGATGGCGCTGATGCGCAAGACCGTTAGCATCTCCGCTATCGCGCATGCCGAAGTGATGAAGGCCATTCAGCCGGGAATGTCGGAGGCCGAGCTGCAGGGTCTGCAGGAATATGTACACAAGAAACCGGGTGCGGAATATGTCGGATATCCTTCGATAGTCGGCGCCGGCGCCAACGGCTGTATCCTGCATTATGAAGACAACACCCGCGTCAATATCGGTCGTAATCTCGTCCTGATGGACGTGGGCGCCGAATACCATGGCTATTCCGCCGATGTTACCCGAACCGTTCCGTCTTCCGGGAGATTTACACCCGAACAAAGGGCCGTCTATGATCTCGTCTACCAGGCGCAGGAGGCGATCTTCCCGCTCTGTCATAAAGGGACGCCTTTCGCCGATCTCAACAAGAAGGCCACGGAAGTCCTTGCGCAAGGCCTGCTTCGGCTGGGCATCATCCACAATGCGTCCGAGGTGTCCCGTTACTACCCGCATGGGTGTTCGCACTTTCTCGGTCTGGACGTACACGACATGGGTAACTACGAGCAGCCCTTGCGGGAGAATATGGTGATCACCGTCGAACCGGGCCTCTATATCCCCGCCGGCAGTCCCTGTGATAAAAAATGGTGGGACATCGGCGTCCGGATAGAAGATGACGTGCGTATCGGCGCGGATAAATTCGAACTGCTGTCCTGGCAGGCTCCCCGAAAGTCAGAAGATGTAGAAAAACTGGCGGCGCAGAAAAGCGCCGTCAACGGGATGACCCTGCCGGCGGTGCAATGACGACCTTTCCGGCGGTGCGATGACGATGCTTCCGGCTATGCGATGATGACCCTTCCCACGGTGCGATGACGACGCTTCCGGCGGTCCAACCAGGCAGATCGGCACGGGTTTGGCATAACCGATATAAAAATACTATTATGCAACGTGTATTGTTTGCCGCGCTTTTCAGCACTGCGCTGCTACTGGCAGGCGCTTCCGCCAATGCCCAGACACACCATTATGTGAAGCACCACCCGGAAGAAAGGACCATGACACATCCCAATGCTCCTTCGTCCCATCATGTATGGGTCAATTCGGAATGGAAATGGCACGATGGCAAGTACGAGGAGAGCGCCGGCCATTGGGCGGTGCCTCCGCGCGGACACCATGAATGGACCGCCGGTCGTTGGGAGAAGAACAGCAGGGGCGATTACTGGGTTCCGGGACACTGGCATTGATGCGATGATCATCTCCCAGATGCAGAACGCCCGGAATTTTTCGTAAGAGATTCCGGGCTTTGCTCAAATGGCCCTCCGTGGGGCAATGACGGCAACCCTCAACCGAAGCCGGCGGTTACCGGCCGCGACTGGTTTGCCCGCCTCAGGGGAACCGTTGCGCAAATTCCACAGCCTGCGTATCCACACTCAGCCGGCCGGTATGCCGGCGAAAGCACCCGCATTTTTATATACAATGACATATATTTACAGGAATGGGTGAATGGGGCCATAGTATGGCCCCACCTTTGTAACAGCTGTCACGCATATGTAACCTAAACCAGGAACTTATGTCCAATCGACGTTCTGTGTTCATTCTCCTGCTGGCTTTCCTGACCGGAACGGCCCACGCGCAAGACAGCACTGCCGGCCGGCCGGCAACCCTATGGACGCTCCAGTCCTGCCTCGACTACGCCAAAAAGTACAATATCCAGCTCAACAGTCTTCGCCTGACCCAAAAAACGGCCGAGCAGAACTATCAGCTCTCGAAGGCGGCGCGGCAACCCAACCTGAACGGGGGTGTCGGTCTCACCTATACGCATAACGGAAGCGCGGCCGTCAACAGCTTTCAACAATCGTCCTTCAATAACAATTTCAGCCTCTCCTCGGGGCTGACCATCTACAACGGGGGATATATCAGTGACGATATCCGGCAAAAGAACCTCGAGATCCAATCGGCCAATCTGAACATCCTGGAGACCGAGAACAACATCACGCTGCAAATCACGCAAGCCTATCTGGCCATTTTGCTGGCAAAGGAAAATGTGGTGTATGTACAGGACCTGGTGAATACCACCGCCGCGCAGGTAGACCAGGGCAAAAAGGAATACGAGGCCGGAAGCATCGCGCGCAACGCCTATATCGAGCTACAGGCCAATCTGGCATCCGACAAGTACAACCTGATTACAGCGCAGAGCAGCGTCCGCCAGAACAAGGTGACGCTAAAACAATTGCTGCAGCTGCCTTTCCAGGACAGCTTCGATATCGTATCCCCGGATACCATCTTTTCCAAAGAAGTAGTGGCGCCCCTGGATACCGCGGTCGCCATCGCGTTGCGTACCCGTCCGGAAGTCATGAACGCGCAGCTGGGCATCGATATCTCGCGTCTCGATCTGGCCAAAGCGAAGACCGGCTATCTTCCTCTCCTTACGGCATCCGCGGCGATAGGCAGCGCATATTCCAGCAGCAATTCCAACGACTATTTCAAACAGCAGGACAATAGTTTCTTCCAGCAGGCGGGACTCAATCTCTCGATCCCCATATTTACGAAACGGGTGGTCAAGACGAATGTAGAGAACGCGAAAATAGAGATCGACCAGTCGAAGCTGAGCCTGCTGAACACCCAGACAACGCTGGCGCTGACGATCGAGCAGGCCTATATCAATGTGGTCAATGCACAGGGACAATACGATGCCGCGGTGGAAGGACTGAAGGCCAACCAGGAAAGCTTCCGCATCGCGACCGAGCAGCTAAGGGTAGGCGCAACCAATATCGTGGATTATCTGCAGCAGAAGACGTTGTATACACAGGCATTCCAGGTATATCTGCAGGCCAAATACAATGCGGCGCTCAGCGTCAGGATCTACGATTTCTACATGGGAATAGCAGTTAAATTATAAATATGAAGCGAGCCATCATCATCATTGTCCTACTCCTGCTGGCCGGCGCAGCCGCTTGGTTTTTCTATTTCAGAAAGGAGGAAAAGCCCATCGTTCTTCAAACGGAGCGGCCGCGCTATGGGTATATCTCGAAAAGCGTGACGGCGACGGGGACGGTGCAGCCCGTGGATACGGTGGCGGTAGGTTCACAGGTATCGGGTACCATCAGGGCGCTCTATGCCAGCTACAATGACAAAGTGAGAAAAGGCGAGCTCCTGGCCGAGCTGGATAAGTCGCTGTTCATGGCCCAGGTAGACCAGTTCAAAGCCAATCTCGAAGTCGTAAAGGCCGCGGCGGTATACCAGAAAAGCACCTTCGACAGGCAGACCCTCCTGTACAACACGGGCGCCATCTCGAAGCAGGATTTCGAAAACTCTCAAAACCAGTATCTCGCCGCCAAGGCGCAGGTGGAAAGCGTCCAGGCACAACTGGCCGGGGCCACGAAAAACCTCGACTATGCCAGCATCTATAGCCCGGTGGATGGCGTCATCATGACCAAGAACGTCAGCGTCGGTCAGACAGTGGCCGCCAGCTTCAATACGCCCACCCTTTTCATCATCGCCAAGGATATCACCAAGATGCAGGTGCAGGCGGCCGTTTCCGAGGCCGATATCGGTGACGTAAAGTTGGGATTACGCGCGACCTTCACGGTGGACGCCTATCCCGATATGTCCTTTTCCGGGACGGTCAACCAGGTGAGACTGGAACCGGTGGTATCGGCTAATGTCGTCACCTATTCCACGATCATCACCGCGCCCAACGAAGACCTGCGGCTGAAACCGGGGATGACGGCGAATATCTTCATCTTCACCAGGGAGATCGACAGCGCACTGCTCATTTCCGCCAAAGACCTGAAATACAAGCCGGATGTCTCGCTTTCCAAACAGTACGTCATTTTCCCCGATACCGTCGATGAGCGGGAGGTACAGGTCGAAGCGAAACGATCGGGCAATAACCCGCTTTCGCCCCCCAGGCACCGGCACGATTCTTCCAGCAGGGTCATTGATAGCGCTCCCCAGACCGGCACTCCGGCCTTCGTATGGATAAAGAAGGGGGACAGCCTGATCGAGAAAAAGATCACAACAGGGTTGAACAACGATACCAAGGTTCAGGTCCTGAGCGGGCTGGATCCCGATGACGAGGTGGTCGGAGGGATAGAGACGCAGACAGCCGGCACGGCATCGGGAGGCGGTGTACGCAGTCCCTTTATGCCGGCGCGTCGCGGCGGAAACCGGCCCTCGGGTGGTAGCAGGCCCGCAGGAGGAGGAGGCGGCGGCGGTCGTGGAGGAAGGGGCAGCTGACAATGGCCGGCTGACGAGAAGAGCAGCCGACAAAACCAAATTCATGAGCGAGCAAAAAATACTGGAGCTACACGACATCAAGCGGGAATTCCGTATGGGCGCCGAGATCGTCAGGGCGCTGAAAGGGGTAACCTTCGAGGTAGAGGCGGGAGAATTCCTCACCATTATGGGCAGCAGCGGCTCGGGCAAAACCACCCTGTTGAATACCCTCGGATGTCTCGACAAACCTTCGGCAGGCACCTATCTGCTGGATGGCGTGGATGTCAAAAAGCTGAGCCGCAACGAGCTGGCCAAGCTCCGCAACCAAAAGATCGGTTTTGTTTTCCAGGCTTATAATCTGCTACCCCGGACCTCGGCGCTTGAAAATGTGGAGCTTCCGCTATTGTATAATCCGCTGATCAGCGCCCGGGAAAGAAAGGAAAGGGCGATAAAGGCATTGGAGGCTGTAAATTTAGGGGATCGTCTCGATCATACTCCCAGCCAGCTTTCGGGCGGTCAGCAGCAGCGGGTGGCGATCGCCAGGGCCCTGGTAAACGAGCCGGTGATGATCCTTGCAGATGAGGCAACGGGTAACCTGGATTCCCGGAGCTCATACAGCATTATGGCGCTGCTGCAGGATCTGAACCAGCAGGGTAAGACGATCGTGTTCGTCACGCATGAACCCGACATCGCCGCCTTCAGCAGCAGGACCATTATGTTAAAAGATGGCAAAGTCATGAAAGACAGCCTCAACGAGAACAGAAAATCGGCCAAAGAAGTGCTGGCCTCTCTGCCAAAGTCCGAAGATTATTAAGTAAATTACACAAGCGCGAATTTGAATCCTTCATGAGCCTTTTCAATCTTCTCCGTATTGCATTGAAAGCCCTTCAGCGGAACAAGCTGCGGGCCTTCCTGACCATGCTGGGCATCATCATCGGTGTCGCCTCGGTGATCGCCATGGTGGCCATCGGGCAGGGGTCGAAGCAAAGCATCCAATCGCAGCTGTCCGGAATGGGTTCGAACATGATCATCATCCGTCCCAATAGCAATATCTCCGCCGGCGCCCGGCTGGACGCCACCAACGTCCAAACGCTGAGCCTCGACGACGTGAAGGCCCTGCAAAATCAGGCGCCTGATCTGAGCGCCGTGAGTCCGATGGCCAATTCCAGGGGACAGGCCATCTTTGGCAACAACAACTGGCCGACAACCATTCAGGGCG
>DASYSV010000569.1:0-6881 GCA_036010185.1 Puia sp. | reverse complement strand
TCACCCAATCCCCCCGTACAGGTCTGCGCCGCCGCTCCCACGCCAGCCAATAAGCAAATAATAAGAATGGATCTTTTCATAACCTCAGTCCGCTATCCCCGTTGTATTCGCCGGACGCTCGAAATTCCACTCATTCCTGTCCAATGCTCTCTTCCCCGGGTATACTTCATTACACGTGCTGCCCTCATACAACCGCCCATTGTAGGCCGCGCTTGGGAAATTCTGATCCCGCTCCTTCGTCACCTGGAAGGTGTCCTTTTTCTCCGGATCGATCCACCAGATATTCTCCGCTCCGCTGCGGTCGGAAGAAAAAAGTATCTTCCTGCCGTCCGGACTCCATCGCGGATGCGAGTCGAAGGCGATGCCACGGGTCAGCTGCGTCGCCTTTCCACCGGTGATGGGCATCGTATACAGATCACCCATCATGTCGAACACGATCGTCTTGCCGTCAGGACTGACATCCAACGACGTCCAGGTCCCTTCGGTCGTGGTAAAAGCGACCTTGCGCTGAGGTTTCAGCGGCAGGTCTTTAAAAGATGTATATTTCGTGGTATCCTTGCCGGTGGAGTCGGCGCCAGGGCTCATTCCCATCCCATTCGACGCCCCGATCATAAAGACAATTAGCCACCCGATAAAGAGTTTCATGCAGTTAATGTTTGGACAGGTAAATTACGTATATTCAGCCAAACCTCCTGCACATGAGACTGAAATATTGGCTTGCCGCACTCTGCCTGCTTGCGCTCAATACGTTACAAAGCCAACCCACCATCCCGTCACCCAAAGACGTCTTCGGATTTAACATCGGCGACAACTATATGCTCGCCAACTATACCCAAACCATCGCCTATATCAAAAAGATCGCCGCTGCCTCCGACCGCGCCAAATTCACCGTTATCGGCAAGACGGAAGAAGGCCGTGACCAGTTCATGCTCATCGTCTCCTCTCCCGAAAACCTCAAACACCTCGATCATTATAAAGAAATTTCCCAACACCTCGCCCACGCCGAAGACCTCACCGATTCACAGGCACACACCATGGCGGGCGAAGGAAAGGCCGTCGTCTGGATCGATGGTGGTCTCCATGCCACCGAAGTCGTCGCTACCCAACAGCTCACGGAGATCGCTTACCAGTTGCTGACCCGCACCGATCCCGAGACCTTGAATATACTCGACAAGGACATCATCCTGATCACCCATGTCAACCCCGACGGAATGGAGCTGGTCTCGGACTGGTATATGCGCAATCCCAAACCGGAAAGCCGCTCGCTCGATGAAGTGCCGCGTCTCTATGAGAAATATGCCGGTCATGATAACAACAGGGATTTCTATATGCTCAATCTCAAAGAGACACAGAATATCTGCCGCCAGCTGTTTGTCGAATGGCTCCCCCAGATCATGTACAACCACCATCAGGCAGGACCCGCCGGTTCCATCGTAGCCGGCCCTCCTTTCCGCGATCCCTTCAACTATGTCTTCGATCCGCTGGTCATGACCAGCCTGAGCGCAGTCGGCGCCGCGATGAACAATCGCCTCAATGAAGAAGGTAAGCCCGGCTATACCGATCTCGCCGGTTCCACCTATTCCACGTGGTATAACGGGGGACTGCGCACCACCACATATTTTCACAATATCATCGGTCTCCTGACCGAGATCATCGGCGGCCCCAACCCGACGGAGGTCCCATTGGTACCCAACCGTCTCATCCCCAATAGCGCTACACCCAATCCCATCACTCCGCAGAAATGGCTGTTCAGGCAATCGATCGATTACGAGGTATCGCTCAATTATGCCGTCCTCGACTATGCCGCACGCTATCACGACGAGTTGCTGTACAATATTTACCGGATGGGGCGGAATTCTATAGATCGGGGCAGTCGTGACAACTGGACCCTTTCCCCCAAACGCGTCGCCGGGATCGACAGCCTCGCCGCCCATGATGCCGCCACTTCCCGTCGCGGCGCCGCCAGCGCCGATTCCATGCGAACCAGCCGAAGGGCTGCCCCGGCCGACATTGTCGCCCGCGGTCCCGGCGTCCTGCCCACCCGGTTCTACGACAGCGTCCTGAAAAACCCCGCCAACCGCGATGCCCGCGGCTACATCATCCCATCCGACCAACCCGATTTCCCTACGGCTATCCGCTTCATCAACGCGCTGATCGGTGACGGCATCGCAGTCGACAAGGCTACCGCCCCATTCACAGTCCAGGGTGCCACCTATCCTGCCGGTTCCTTTGTCGTCAAGACCGACCAGGCCTTCCGTCCACATGTCCTCGACATGTTCGAGCCGCAGGACCATCCTAACGATTTCGCCTATCCGGGCGGTCCTCCTATCGCACCCTATGACGCGGCCGGATGGACGCTTGCCTATACGATGGGAATAAAATTCGATCGCATCCTCGACGGTTTCGACGGCCCCTTCAACCGGATTCCCTATGGTGAACTGCAAACCGCAACCTCACCGACGGCAAAGGATGGCTGGCTGGATGCACGCAGCAATGCCTCCTTCACCGAGGTCAACCGCCTGCTGAAGGAAGGCAAGACCGTTTATCGCAGCACTACCAACGGCAATTTCTACATAGGCAGCCACCGTCCCCAAAATACGGCCAAAATAAGCCGGGCCCGCATCGCGATCTGGGACAACTATGGAGGTTCCATTTCTTCCGGATGGCTGCGGTTCATTATGGAGCAATACCAGTTTCCCGCGGATATCATCTACGCTCCGACTATCGACTCCGGCAATCTGCGCGATAAATACGATGTCATCGTCTTCGTCACCGGTGCGATCCAGCCGCCCCGTGAAGAGGCGCCACGCTTCGGTTTCGGAGGAAGGATGCCGAGTCCCGGGAGCGTACCCGAAGAATGGCGTTCGCATATCGGTCGCATTACAGCAGACAAATCCATCCCCCAGCTGAAGAAATTCCTTGAAGCGGGCGGTCATATCGTAACCATCGGCGGCAGCACCTCCCTCGCCTATCACCTGGGTCTGCCCGTACGCGACGCGCTGGTGGAAATGGCTAACGGACAGGAAAGACGTCTCTCCAATGAGAAATTCTATATCCCGGGCAGCGTGCTTCGTATAAGCGTCGACTCTACCCTGCAGCCGGGCTGGGGGATGCCCTCAGAGGCCGATGTCTATTTTGACCAGAGCCCCGTCTTTCACATCAGCCCCGAAGCGGCCGCAAATGGCAGCGTCCGGCCCATCGCCTGGTTCGCTACGGACAAACCTTTGCGCAGCGGCTGGGCCTGGGGGCAGGCTTATCTCCGCGACGGTGTAGCGGCCTTTGAGGCAAAGATCGGCCAGGGTATGCTGTATGCATTCGGCCCCGAGATCACCTTCCGTTCCCAAACGCATGGAACGTTTAAATTGCTATTCAACGAATTGTACAAATAATACTACATTTGTCCAACAACAGGGGATAACATGCCTGAAAACAGCGAATACTACCCACTGGTGATGCAGCGCTATCCGGCCCGGCCATTTCCGGCCGGCGAATACGAGGATTTCATCCCGGCCCTGCTTCGGGTCTTCGAAGAGAAATCCTTCAATGCCGGGGAGTTCTCTCCCTTCCCGCTCCACATCATCGTCGACTACATCCAGCATACCCACGTCTACTATCTCTCGAAGAAGCTTCCCGAGATCGAGCAAAGCATCCTCCTCCTGTCCGGCCAATATGAATTGCACCACCCGATCCTCATAGCCCTCCAAAACTTCTTCCGCCACTATGTGCAGGACCTCTCCGAACACATCCGCGCCGAAGAAACCCGCCTTCTGCCCTATATCGATCTCCTCCAGGAGGCTTCCCGGACCCCGGCAGGCTTCTCACGCTGGCTGATGGCTCATGACGAGTATTCTATCAACCGATTCCTGAGCGACCACCACGACACCGAAGACGAGCTCAAGGATATCCGCCAGACCATCCGTCTCTACGAGCCTCCCAAAACAAATGAATCGCTCTACCGCATCCTGCTCTCGCAGCTGCAGACCTTCGAGCAGGACCTCTCCGTCCACGCCCATATCGAAGAGGAAGTGCTCATTCCCAAGGCGCGCGCGCTGGAGAAGGAACTCGCTACAGAGGCCGATACCTTCGCCCCCGACAACTAATTCCACCCGATGGCCCCAAACAACTAATTCCACCCGATGGCCCCCAACAACTAACTCCACCGCCGGATATGAAAAAGAACCGTTTGGAAGCATTCAGCGACGGCGTGATAGCGATCATTATTACTATTATGGTGCTGGAGTTGCATGTCCCTCATGGAGCCCAAATTAAAGACCTGGCTCCCGTAGTGCCCACTTTCGTCGCCTACCTCCTGAGCTTTACCCTCGTGGGTATCTACTGGAATAACCACCATCATATGATCTATGCCGTCGACCGCATCAACGGAATGATCCTATGGGCAAACCTGCATTTGCTGTTTTGGCTATCGCTGATGCCATTCGCGACATCCTGGATGGGCGAGAACTATCTTTCCAGGTGGCCGGTAGCCCTGTATGGCGGAGTATTGGCGATGTGCGGATTCGCCTATACCCTCCTGTGCAAACTGCTGATCCGGGAGGCGGGACCGACATCAAGACTGGCACTCGCTCTTGAAAAGGATTGGAAGGGACGGCTCTCCCAAATTATATACCTGGTAGCCATTGCGTTGGCCTTTGTGGACCCCCGGATCGCGCTGGGAATGTATGTGATTGTGGCGCTGCTATGGTTCGTTCCGGACCGCCGGATAGAAAAGACCATGGACTGAAACAATTTCCATAGGCATATGATCAAGCACATAATAATAGCAGGTTTCCTACTGCCCCTGACACTACACGGCCAGTCCCCCGCCAAAGGACAGTCCTCCCCCATCGGACATCCCCCCGCCAAAGGACAGTCCTCCCCCATCGGACACCCCACCCCCATCGGCAAGATCGAGCTCTACGACAAGACCGCAGCCACCCTTATCGACACCAATGCCATTATCGAAGTCCTCGGGACTCATTATCAGTGGGCCGAAGGCCCCGTTTGGGTGCCCTCGCGCCAAATGCTGCTATTCTCTGACGTACTGGCCAACACCGCTTATGTCTGGAAAGCACCAGACACCCCCACAATTTACCTTGCCCCTTCCGGTTATTCGGGTACAGCCGTTCGTAACGGCGAAAACGGATCCAATGGCCTGACACTCGATCGCAATGGCCGGCTCCTTCTTTGTCAGTCCGGCGACAGGCGATTGGTCCGGATGAATGCCCCACTCGATTCGCCCCGGCCGGATTTCACCATACTCGCCTCCAACTATAAAGGGAAGAAGTTCAATAGTCCTAACGACGTCGTCGTCGACAGCAGGAATAACATCTATTTTACCGATCCTATCTACGGCCTGCCCGGCAAGGAAAAAGACCCCACAAGAGAATTGACCTTTGAAGGAGTATACAGGATCAGCAACTCAGGCCAGCTCACATTACTCATCGATAGCATCGCCCGGCCAAACGGGATTGCACTTTCGCCTGACGAAAAAACCCTGTATGTCGGCAGCAGCGACGATCCGCATACGCGCTGGTATGCCTACCATATCGACGACAAAGGCAAGATCATGGGCGGCGGCATATTGCTCGACGGCACCGCATTGAAGGCCCGTGCATCCGTCAAACAGGGAGCCGATGGCTTTAAGGTCGATGATCGGGGTAACATCTGGAGCGCCGGACCGGACGGGATAAATATCATCTCTCCCCGGGGCAGGCTGCTGGGGCTGATCAGGATCTATCACCGCCGGGTCTCCAACTGTGCATTCGACCGACGGAAAAAGCTGCTCTATATCACCGCCACCGATCTTCTGCTCAGGGTCAAACTCACCAATATTCCTTAACTTTAAGTCAAACCCACATCCATATGTCTGCCATCAAAAAAGAAGACGTCCGCCAGGAAGTCTTCGATCTCTACGACGCCTACGCGCACAACCGTCTCTCGCGCCGCGATTTCATGGAGTCTCTCTCCATCTATGCCGTCGGCGGCCTCACTGTGCCCGCACTCATGAGCTTTCTCATGCCCGACTACAAGAACACCCTTCAAATAAAGACCAACGATCCGCGCATCGTCTCCGATTATATCCATTATGACTCTCCGCAGGGCGGCGGATCTATCAAAGCATTACTGTCCAAACCCTCCGGCGCCACCAAAAAGCTCGGCGGTGTCGTCGTCGTCCATGAGAACCGCGGCCTCAATCCCTACATCGAAGATGTCGGCAGACGCCTGGCCGTGGCGGGTTTTATCTCCATCGCTCCCGATGCGCTGACGCCGCTAGGCGGCTACCCCGGGAATGACGATCAGGGTCGCGAGATGCAGGCTAAAAGAGACAAGAATGAAATGCTCCAAAACTTCATCGACGCCTTCGAATACCTGAGAAAACAACCCGATTGTAATGGCAAAGTAGGAGTAGTTGGATTTTGTTTCGGCGGCGGTATCGTCAATCTGATGGCCGAAAAACTCCCCGATCTCGCCGCAGGAGTCCCATTCTATGGCGCCCAACCACCGCTGGACCAGGTCTCGCAGATACATGCCCCGCTGCTCATTCAATATGCCGGTCTCGACACGCGCGTCAATGACGGTTGGCCAGCTTATGAAGCCGCCCTCAAAGAGAATAAAAAAGAATACCAGGTCTATATCTATCCCAACGTCAACCACGGTTTTCACAACGATACCACCCCGCGCTATGACAAGGCTGCGGCAGAACTGGCCTGGCAACGGACGATCGATTTTTTCAATAAATATCTCAGCTGAGAACCCGCGCCGGCCCGCGCGACCAATGCATCCGCCAACGCCGCCTCCCCGGCGATCCCGCCACGCGAAGCCTCATCCTTTGCCGCCTCCCCGGCGATCCCGCCACGCGAAGCCTCATCCTTTGCCGCCTC
>DASYSV010000549.1:0-3538 GCA_036010185.1 Puia sp. | reverse complement strand
GTCGGAACGGCATGCCAAGCAACGGCCCCAGTTTGTTGTGTTCGGCCGCCTCCGGATGGGTGTCGATACCGTAATGCAGGCCCGCCGTATCCTTCACAAAATTGTAGGTCCCGAAAAGACGATCCCAGCAGGAGAAGATGTTACCATAATTGCTATCGGTCAGCGGCCGTTTGTAATGGTGATGCACCTTGTGCATATCGGGCGAGACGATGACCCAGCCCAGCGCAATGTCCAGCCATTTTGGAAGCGAGATGTTGGCATGATTGAACTGGGAGAACAGGGCGGACAGGGACTGGTAGAGCAGGACCAGCCATGCAGGCGCTCCGGCCACACCTACCGCGAGCAGCGTGAATGCGGCGCGGAAGAAACTTTCCCCGGGATGATGACGGTTGGCCGTCGTGGTGTCCACCCACGTATCGCTGTGGTGGATCAGGTGCAGCTGCCACAACGGTTTTATTTTATGATGCAGCCAGTGAATGAACCAGGCGCCGATGAGATCGAGGAGCATCAGGCCAAGCAACGTGAACAGCCAGAAGGGTAGCGGCACCAGGTACAGGATCCCGAAATGGTGTTCCGTGCAGTAGTCGGCCGCGCGAATGATCAGCGAGGCGAACGCGAAGTTGACGATGATGGTCGTCAGCGTAAAGAAGATATTAAGACCCGTATGCCGCCCCCAGTGCCGGCGAAACCGGACCAAAGGAACGACGCCTTCGAGCATCCAGAATAACAGAAGGCCTCCACCGAGGATAAGCGAGCGTTGCAGGGATGGAATATGCGCGAAGTAATTGGCGATGGAATGCATGGGCTTGCGATTCCACGTAATTTACGCAAAAAACGTGTGATCAGCTATTCAGCATCAATGGCATCACCAGCATCAGTACCTCTTCGTTCTCATCTTCTTCCGTCGGCCTGATGATGCCGGCTTTGGTAGGCGTGGACAGCTCCATACGGATATCGTCACTGTCGGCGGAGGCCAGCATTTCGATCAGGAAGCGGGCATTGAACGCGATGTTAAGATCTTCGCCGTCATACTGGCATTTCATCCGCTCGTTCCCTTCGAATGAGAAGTCCACGTCCTGTGCCGTCAGCTGGAGCTCGCTGCCATGAATGCTCAGGACCACCTGGTTAGTGCTCTTATTACTGAAGATGCTGACCCGCCGAAGCGCACTCTGAAAATCATTACGCCCTATCGTTAGTTTATAGGGATTGTCGGCGGGGATCACGACTTTATAATCGGGGAAACGGGCGTCGATGAGACGGCAGCTCATCTGTGTCGTTCCGTGTGAGACGAAAAGATGATTGCTGTTATAGCTGATGGTGATCTCGTCCTGGTTCAGCGGCAACGCCGACTTTAGCAGGTTCAGAGGTTTTTTCGGCACGATCAGGCTATCGCTTTTCGGACAGGACACATCTTTCCTTCTGTAACGTACAAGACGGTGGGCATCCGTCGCCACGAATTGCAGACCTTTTTTATCCATTTCGAAATAGACACCGGTCATGGCGGGACGCAGATCGTCGTTGCTCACGGCGAAAAGGGTCTTGTTGATGGCCGTGACCAGCGCGGAAGAAGTAGTCGTGAAAGATGTGGTCTCGTCACTGGCTGGCTCCTTGGGGAAGTTGTCGGGGTTTTCACCCATGACCTTGTATTTCCCATTGTCGCTTGTCAGCTCTACGGCATAGTGTTTATCGATGTTGAAGGTCAACGGCTGGTCCGGGATATTCTTCAGCGAGTCGAGGAGGATGCGGGCGGGGATACAGACCTTGCCTGAGTCTTTTGCTTCGACCTCGAGATGTACCTTCATCACCGTTTCAAGATCGGTAGCGACGACCGTCAGCTTATTCTTTTCCACTTCGAACAAAAAATCTTCCAAAATGGGTAATACGGTATTCGCGTTGATCACACCACTTATCTGTTGCAGCTGTTTCAATAATGCCGAGGAGGAAACGATAAACTTCATGGAATTTGTCTTTGTGGCGAAACTACGTTTTTTTACGTAACAGCCAATAGATTAGAACGCACGCCGGCGTGCGGCAGGCGGATTGTTAATTTCTTGTGACTAACCGGCGGCAATGAACGCTTCTGGACGTAAATTCGCGGATACCAATCAATTATGAAAAGAGATGCTTCACTTTCTTTAGAACAGGCCTTGCAAAAGGCCCGTCATTACTGCGCCTACCAGGAGCGGTGTCACAGGGAGGTGCAGGAAAAGCTATACTCTTTGGGATTGCGCCGGACCCAGGTGGAGGAGGCACTGGCGGTGCTGATCGACGAAAATTATCTGAATGAGCAGCGGTTTGCGATACAATTTGCCGGCGGACGTTTCCGGATGAAGCACTGGGGAATGGTCCGTATCCGGTATGAGCTGAAACAAAAGGGGATATCCGACCATTGTATCAAAAAGGCGCTGGAGACCATCGATGAACAGGCATACGAGCGGTCATTGATCCGGCTGGCGGAGCAAAAATGGGAGACGCTCCGCGATGAAACGGACCCCCTGATCCGGAGAAGGAAATTGCAGGCATACCTCCTCCAAAAAGGCTATGAATCCGACCGGATCGCCGCTGTCCTTCCCAAATAAATATATTACATTGCAGACATGTCCTCTCTTACGATCACTACCATTCAGACCAGCCTGGTCTGGGAAGATAAGGACGCCAATTTGCGGCTGCTTGAAAAAAAGATCCTTTCGCTTCCCGATCCGGTAGAATTGGTGATCCTGCCCGAAATGTTCAGCACGGGTTTCTCGATGAAGCCGGAATTCTTCGCCGAGACGATGGATGGTCCGAGCGTCTCCTGGATGAAGGCGATCGCGGCAAGAAAGAGGATCATCCTTACAGGCAGTCTCATCATGCGGGAGGGAAATGATTATTTCAACCGGCTGCTCTGGATGCAGCCCGACGGAGTCTTCGGATATTATGACAAGCGGCACAGGTTTGCCTATGCGGGCGAGGACGAAAGCTATACCGCGGGTCGCTCACGACTGATCACCTCCGTAAAGGGTTGGAGGGTGTTGCCGTTGATCTGCTACGATCTGCGGTTCCCCGTATGGAGCCGTCAGACGCCGTCCGACATCCAGGACGGAACCGGAGCTGCTTACGAATACGACCTGTTGCTTTATGTCGCCAACTGGCCACAGCGGAGGGCTCATGCATGGAAGACGCTTTTGCCCGCCCGCGCGATCGAGAATCAGTGTTTCGTAGCCGGAGTGAACCGGATCGGCGAGGATGGTAACAGCATCTCTCATAGCGGCGACACACAAATTATCGGACCTCTGGGAGATGTCCTTTATGATGCGGCCGACAGAGACGAGGTATTCAGTCTCACGCTGCAAAAAGAGACCCTGACAGGAGTTCGGCAACACTTACCGTTTTGGCGGGATGCCGATCATTTTACGATAGAATCCTAAAAACCTAAAGAACCTGCTATGGCTATCGCATTAGTAGCCCGCGAGATCTTTACCGGGCGGCAGATCGAGACGGGTAAAGCTGTTTTGATCAAAGAAGGTACGATCGTGGACATCGTGGACCGGCTGGCCAT
>DASYSV010000548.1:0-5713 GCA_036010185.1 Puia sp. | reverse complement strand
ATATTTTTGGATGAGACAACACTGACCTTATTCGCAGCGCTGTGTATCGACGACGCGGCAAAACTGGACAGTCTTCCCGCCCAGCCGGTGATGCAACGCTGGTGGGCGTATATGCAGGACATCATGGAGACTAACCCGGATCATTCCCCTGTGACCCGACCGCTGAATGAAGTTTTTTATATGCCTTAGCCCCCTGGTAGACCTGATAGGGATACAGGTGGGGGCGAATGCCTAAAACAGAGAAACATGCAAATAGAAAAATATAAAATAGACGAGCACAACCATTCGGCGGAGAAAGACCATCGCCGAAAATTCGAATTCCTGGCCGGCGGGTTGAAGGATGCCGAAGCGATCATCCAAAAGCTCATCGATTTCCAGGTAGCGATACCCAGTTGGGCATTGGGAACGGGTGGGACCCGTTTTGGCCGGTTCTCGGGCGGCGGCGAGCCGCGGAGTCTCGAAGAAAAGATCGAGGACGTGGGGTTGCTGCATTCCCTCAACCGCAGCAGCGGCGCGATATCATTGCATATTCCCTGGGATATCCCCCGCAACCCCGCATCCATAAAAGCACTCGCCGCCCAGCATGGGCTGACCTTTGACGCGATGAACTCCAACACCTTCCAGGATCAGCCCGGACAGGAGCAGACTTACAAATTCGGCTCGCTCCAAAACGTTAAAAAGGCGGTACGCCGTCAGGCCATCGAACACAATAAAGAAGTGATCAAATATGGCGTCGAACTCGGCTCGAAGTCTCTGACCGTCTGGCTATCGGACGGCTCATGTTTTCCGGGTCAGTTGAATTTCCGCCAGGCTTTTCAAAACACCCTGGAAGGTTTGCGCGAAATATACGACGCCTTACCGGACGATTGGAAGGTCTTCGTCGAATACAAGGCCTATGAACCGAATTTCTATTCCACGACGGTGGGCGATTGGGGCCAGTCATTGCTATACGCATCCAAACTGGGACCGAAGGCATTTACGCTTGTCGATCTCGGTCATCACCTCCCTAACGCCAATATCGAGCAGATCGTGGCTTTATTGTTAATGGAAGGAAAGCTCGGCGGTTTCCATTTCAACGATTCCAAATACGGTGACGACGATCTGACGGTAGGCAGCATCAAGCCCTATCAGCTGTTCCTCATCTTTAACGAGCTGGTGGAAGGAATGGACGCGCGTGGTATGGATCATGCACGCGACCTGGGCTGGATGATCGACGCTTCACACAATGTCAAAGATCCGTTGGAAGACCTGCTGCAGTCCGTGGAAGCGATCCTGATCACCTACGCGCAGGCCTTGCTGGTCGACCGGCCGCGGCTGCTCGCCGCGCAGCAGGCCAATGATACTGTGGCTGCACAGGAGGTCCTTCAGAATAGTTTTCGGAGCGATGTTCGCGCGCTGGTCGCGGAGGCGAGGCTCCGTGCGGGAGCGGCATTGGATCCTCTCGCACTCTATCGCATCGAAAAAGTGCGTGAACATTTGACCAAAGAAAGAGGCGCCGGCACAGTAGCCACCGGCTTATAGTTATGCAGAACGTCATTGCCATTTTTGACGTAGGAAAAACAAATAAGAAACTCTTCCTTTTTGACGAACAATACCGGATCGTATGGGAGCGGTCGGAGGTATGTCCGCAGACCACCGATGAGGACGGCGACGCATGTGAAGATGTAGTGCTGCTCACCGACTGGGTGAAGCGTTCGCTGGCGGAGGTAGCCGCATTGCCGGGTCTCCAAATCAAAGCGGTGAATTTCTCCGCCTATGGCGCCAGTCTCGTACATATCGGATTCGACGGGACGCCGGCGGCGCCTTTATACAACTATTTGAAACCGTATCCTGAAGATCTAAAGAAATCTTTTTATGACACCTATGGCGGTGAGGTCACCTTTTCGATGCTGACTGCATCACCTGTCCTGGGCAGTCTCAATTCGGGGATGCAGCTTTACCGGATAAAAAAGCAGCGGCCCGATCTTTTCGATTCGATCAAGGTCTCGCTTCATCTGCCGCAGTACCTTAGCTGGTTGGTCACAGGGATGGCTTGTTCCGACATCACCAGCATCGGGTGTCACACCAATTTGTGGAATTTCGCGCAACAGCATTATCATGAATGGGTGTACCGCGAGGGTGTCATCGATAAGCTGGCTCCTATAATGCCTTCCACGGGCGTACTATCGCTCGCGGGTGTCGGTCTCCATGACAGCTCGGCTGCGTTGATCCCTTATCTCCAGACCTTCCGCGAGCCGTTCGTGCTTATCTCCACCGGCACATGGTGTATCACGTTGAACCCTTTCAACGACTCGCCGCTGACGGTGGCCGAGCTGCAGAAGGATTGTCTTTGTTATATGAGCTATCAGGGGCGGCCTGTCAAGGCCTCGCGTCTTTTTGCCGGTTATGAGCATGAGCAGCGGGTGAAGGAGCTGGCGGCTCGTTTTCATAAGGACCCGGCGTATGCGGAGACGGTCAGGTATGACGCGGATTGCGTTGACGCCATTCGACGCGGCCGGAGGGACGACGACAATTTCGAGCAAGCCTATCACCTGCTGATGACGGACATCATGACCCAACAGGTGCAGTCCACGCAATTGGTGCTCCATGATACCGGCGTACGGCGTATCTTCGTGGACGGAGGTTTTGGAAGGAACCAGGTCTATATGCATATGCTGGCGGACGCCTTCCCGGATACCGAGGTCTTCGCAGCCTCCATCCCGCAGGCGACGGCTATGGGCGCGGCCCTGGCGATCCATGAACACTGGAACAGTCATTTCCCGCCGGCAGACATTATAGAATTAAAATATTACCGATAGGATGCGTGTTGGATTATTCATACCCTGTTATATTGATCAGTTGTATCCGCAGGTGGGTGTCGCCACGCTGCAATTATTGGAGAAGCTGGGTTGCGAAGTGGTTTACCCTCCCGATCAGACCTGTTGCGGGCAGCCCATGGCCAATTCGGGATTCGAACACCTCACAGGAGGCTGTAATGAACTCTTCATCAAAAATTTCGAAGACTTCGACTATATCGTCGCCCCGTCCGGCAGCTGCGTATTGCATATCAAGGAACACCTCCATGGTGATACCGGGATCCCTAAAAAGATTTTCGAGCTTGTCGAATTTCTCACAGACATATTGAAGATCGAACACCTCGAAGCAACATTTCCCCATAAGGTGGGTCTTCATCAAAGCTGTCATGGGCAACGCGGTCTGCATCTTGCACAGATGAGCGAACTGATGGCGGCGCCCTTCTCGAAGCTGGAGCGGCTGCTGAGCATGGTCAGGGGGCTCGAGCTCATCGGACTCGATCGTGTCGATGAATGTTGCGGATTTGGCGGAACTTTCTGCGTGGCGGAAGAAGCAGTCTCGGTAAAAATGGGAAAGGACCGGTGCGCCGACCATATCAAACATGGCGCGGAGTTCATCACGGCCTCCGATATGAGCTGTCTGATGCATCTCGAGGGCATCCTCCGCCGCGCCAACAGCAATGTCCGTGTAAAACATATCGCAGAAATCCTGAATAGCAATGACACAGCATAAAGATCATGCCGCGCTGGCCGCGGCATTCAATAAGGACGAGCCGCGGGTGGACTGGCACGACCAGACGCTCTGGTGGGTACGCCGGAAAAGGGACATCGCCGCCTCGAAGGTTCCCGACTGGGAAGCGTTGCGTGAGACGGCTTCGGGAATAAAGGACAACGTGCTTTCGAATCTGAGCCAATACCTGGCCCGATTTGAGCAGGAGTCGATCGCAAACGGCGTTAAGGTACACTGGGCTTCAGACGCCACCGAGCACAATGAGATCGTATATTCCATCCTGCACCGGCATGGCATCGAAAAAATGGTGAAAAGTAAATCCATGCTCACCGAGGAATGTCATCTAAACGAATTCCTGGACGAAAAGGGCATCGAAGTGGTGGACACCGATCTGGGGGAACGCGTTGTCCAGCTGGCCGGCGAACCGCCGAGCCACATCGTATTGCCATGCATCCATAAGAAAAAGGAAGAGATCGGAGAGATCTTTCATCAGCACCTTGGCACTCCTAAAGGCAATGCCGATCCGAAATTCCTGACGCATGCGGCAAGGGAGCATCTCCGCGAGAAATTCCTGACCCGGAGGGCCGCACTCACCGGCATCAATTTCGCCGTTGCGGCGACGGGGGAATTCGTCGTTTGTACCAATGAAGGCAATGCCGACATGGGCGCACACCTTGCGGATGTGCATATCGCCTGCATGGGTATCGAGAAGCTGATCCCGGAGCGGAAACATCTGGGAGTTTTCCTGCGTCTTCTGACACGAAGCGCCACGGGGCAGCCGATCACGACGTATTCGAGTCATTTCAGAAGGCCCAGACCCGGACAGGAGATGCATGTCGTGCTTGTAGACAATGGACGCAGCGCACATCTGGGTCGCACAGATTTCCGTAATTCGCTGAAATGTATCCGGTGTGCCGCTTGTTTTAATACCTGCCCCGTCTACCGGCGCAGTGGGGGACACAGCTATCATACCGCGGTAGCGGGACCCATCGGTTCAATCCTGTCGCCTAACTTCGATATGAAAAAAAATGGCGATCTGCCGTTTGCCTCCACACTGTGCGGATCATGCTCGAATGTGTGCCCGGTAAAGATCGATATTCACCAGCAGCTGTATAAGTGGAGACAGGTGATCGTACAGGAAGGGTATGCGCCGCTGGCCAAGAAAGCAGCTATGCGGACCATGAACTGGGTCTTGTCGAAACCCGGTGTCTACCATACGGCAGGAAAGACGGGACGATGGTTCATGCTCAACGTTCCCTTCACGGTGAACAACGGGCTGAATGCGTGGTATCGTCAGCGCGAGATGCCCGAGCCGCCGGGACAATCCTTTGGAGAGTGGTATAAAAAGAATAAACATGAGCAGCAGGGATAAGATACTCGCGACCGTAACGAAGAATCAGCCGGAAGGACGTGATCTGCCGGCGTTGCCGGCTGCTTCCGCAGCAGGAGGGGATCATGCCGCGGTATTCATGAGCACCCTCGAAGCGATCGGCGGGGCAGTGTACGTCGTCTCGGGCTTCGACCGTATCGCTACGATATTGAAAGAAAAGTTTCCGGATGCGCGGCGGATTATCAATGGAGTAACCGAAACGCCGGCGGACATCGGGGACCCGCACACCCTCGAAAATGTGGATCTGGCCATTCTGCCTGCACATTTCGGAGTCGCGGAGAACGGCGCGTGCTGGATCACCGAAAAACAGATGGTCCAACGGGCATTGCCTTTTATTACGCAACATCTGGTGCTGGTGCTGCCGAAAAGCGCTATCGTCGCCGATATGCATGCGGCCTACGAGCGGATCGATGCGGGTGATCCTTATGGTTTTGCCACTTTTATCGCGGGGCCGTCGAAAACCGCGGATATCGAGCAATCGCTGGTACTGGGCGCACATGGGCCTGCCAGTCTGACCGTTTTCCTGCTGGATGGTCAGCAGTCGGATGCGGGGTATTATTGAAATACCGTAACTTAGGCACGCATGAAGCACCCCGATATATTCGATTGGATCCGGGTCGACGAGTATGCGGCCACGCCCAAATACCTGCAGCTGACCAACTCGATCCTCAAGGCGATAGAGACCGGTAAAATCAGGAAGAACGACCTGATGCCGTCGATCAATGAGCTGAGCTATGAGCTGGAGATCTCGCGCGACACGGCCGAAAAAGGCTATAAGTATCTCAAAAAGATGGGCGTCCT
>DASYSV010000511.1:0-4745 GCA_036010185.1 Puia sp. | reverse complement strand
TTGAAATGATTCCCCAACCAGGTGGCCGTCTCGGAGGAGACCAGCTTCTTCCCGGTAAAATTCCCCGCGGAAGAGGCAAATTTCATGAGCAATTTATCCGGACGTCCGAAAGATTCGACCGGATAATCCTTGTCCTGGGTTACGCCGGGGATACTGAAGGTACTGGCCCCGAACGATTCGGTCTGCGGAATATCACAGGCTGCATAGAGGTCCAGCCAATTGGCGGGTGAACCGTGCGCCTGCTCGACGGTCTTGACACCATGCGCGTGCGCCCAGCGGTTCCAGGGACGGATAAAATCTTCCAATAGAAGATCCCCTATCGTCTCGCGGTAATCGCAGAGCAAACGTTGCCTGGTATCCGTCATACCGGGACTATACCAATCGGCGAGATAACGACTAAAATCATATCCGCGCCGCTTTTTGAACTCTTGCAGGATGCGCGGCGTGCAATCCGCTCCATATACCTCATACGAATCATTGAACGTCGCCCGCAAATGGGAGGGTTCCAGGAACAGTGAGTCAAATCGCGTCAGATATTTTTCGACGGCATTTGCATCGAAATGGTCCATCACCAGGCCCGCACCGCCGACCCCTGAACGTTTAACCATCTGTCCCGTCGGTTCCGAGAACAAACTATAGACTTCCCACTGGCCCGCCGGAAAGGTAAAATGGAGCACCCCGTCCGCATCGACATCTTTTGTCAGATCAAGATGCCGCCCCGAATCCGCAATCGCTACCAGCGCCAAAAGGGTCTTCGATCCCACCTTATAGACCGGCAGATCGATCACATCGCCGCCCGCGGCATTCAATAGCTTACCACCCGCCATTCTCTGCGCAGCCATAGCAGGCGTCACATTCGGTCCGCCAAACGGCCACGCCGATGCAAGCGCGACATCAGTCCCCATACCCAGTTTTCTGCCGGTCGACGCCGTATATTCCAGCATGTCCGTCCAGCGTTTGCTCATAAACGGGATAGACTGTGCCTTGTGCCCATCGACTTCATACGTTGCGCTCACGCTTACCCCGCCAAACCCTGCCTGGTGAAAAGCATTCAGCTGTTGCTGGATCCCTTCCGGTGTCACTTCGCTGCCTAACCAATACCACCAAAGCCAGGGTCTTTCCTCGCTGGGCGGATTCGAACGCTGAGCCATCGAGATTCTCACACTGAGAAGTCCACACAGCAAACAGACGATCGTCTTACTCTTTATCATATTGCTATCCATAATTCTAATTTTTATTTCCCCGCATCCCTTACCCCTTCCCCAACGCAGGCTTCCCCAACGCAGGCTTCCCCACCGCGGGTTTCCCCACCGCGGGTTTCCCCACCGCGGGCTCCATGGTCCCACCGGTGAGACTCACCGGCCCGATGATTCCCGACGGCTGCAGATCCCAGCCGGAAGCATCGAATGTTCCCTTAACCGGATCGGCGATATAAAAGGTCTTCCAGGGTATCTTCTGCCGGTCCATCCAGATGATCCGGTTGGTCGCCAGGTTAGTAACTTGGATCCGCAGATCGTTTCCCTTCTCTTTGAATTCCCGGCGGTCGATATCCAGCTGGTATGGCACGCTCCATACCCGCCCGACGCGATGCCCGTTCAATTCCACGTCCGCCATATCTCTCAGATCAGTA
Organism: Puia sp.; assembly: GCA_036010185.1. GTDB lineage: Bacteria > Bacteroidota > Bacteroidia > Chitinophagales > Chitinophagaceae > Puia. Next base: position 3,115 of record DASYSV010000511.1, on the reverse strand, counting down.
AAGTTCAAACGTATCTTCCGGCACCGGTCCAATCCCGCGGGCAGATCGAAATGAAGCTCATAACAGGCAGTTCCGCTGAATGCCCGGGCAGCACTGTCCCCCATCTCCGTCCAGCTCTTCAAAACCCTGGTTTCGATCGGCCCCGGCAAAAAGGGCGCGCCTTTTTCAAAACGGATCTTCCAGGCCCCATCCAGAACGACAGACGAACTCCCGCTAAAATATGTCGCCGTCTTCTCCGCCTTTTCTCCGGCAGCAGGAACCAAGAAACACGATTGACCGGGCAGCAATTCCAGACGGAAACTGTATCTGCCTTCCGGCCCTTTCTTCCTTATCAGCAGACCCCGTGCCCCTGTCATCGGATCATAACGCTCCAGTTCCGTAGCTCCGACTCCGGGTGTGATCCAGTCACACGAGAACACACTATCGAGATTCGCCACAAAATATAACTTACCGCCGGCGGTCCTTTTCCGGATAAATTCAAGTCCGGCGAAATGCTCGTCCATACATCCGGCCCGGACACAATCACCGGCCAGATCATGCGAAATTCGCACCCTCGGCGTATGTAGCATCTCCGCCTGTAATCCTTTCAATTCACCCAACCGCCGGCGCCAATCCTTCCATCCGGGAACATCCTTCGGCATACCGTTCTCGAACAGCACCGGCGCTCCCTGCGCCGCCAGATCGGCCAGACGCCGCAAGGTCTTCACCGGCATCCGCCGGCATTCCGGAATGACGATCACTTTATACTTGTTGCCGCCGGTAGTTATCAGCGACCTGCCGTCAAAGCGCAGCATCTGCAACTGTTGATCGGAGATATAATCGAAGGATACACCACCGTTCTTCAATTTTCTCGCCGTGGCCGAAAAAGCAAACCGGTCTCCCCATTTTCCGGGTATCGCATCGAATGTCGCCAGGACCCCCAGATCCTTCGGCGCCTCGGACCAGTAATCATAAATGGGAAAGTACACCAGCGCGTCATTATCCGGCCTGGATTGTTGCAACAGATGCTGACACCGCGTAATATACCCGCTGAGATCGGGCAGATAATCATAAAAGGCGGCATAATGCCCGAAGTCCGGGGCGGGGTAAAATCTCCACCCCGGGAAAGGCACGTCGAGAGGCACGTTCGTTGCGCTGATTAGCATGGTGTGATTGATGCCGGCGACGAATAATTGATCCAGTTGTGGTTTCAGTTGCGACAGCGCCATTCTGAAATGATTTGTCAGCCATGTCGCCGTTTCGGCCGAGCACAGACGGCGGCCATTGACATTGGCGGCGGAAGACGCAAATTTGAACATCAATATATCCGGCCATTTATACCGGTCCCTCCGGATATCCTTGTCGACGCGGACATTCGGGATCGGGAAATGAGCGGGACCGAAGGATTCCGTCTCCGGTATGTCGGCCGCGCCATAGAGATCGAGGATATTGGCGGGCGCACCATGCGCCTGCTCGGCGGACAGCATGCCGTGCCCATTGCTCCATTTCGACCAGGTATGCATAAACCCGTCCAGCAACAGATCGGAAATGGTCTCGCGATAATCGCACAACACCCTGGAAGCCTCTTCAGACCCTGGCAACCCTTCCTTCCCCCGACCTGACCCGCTGCTGTCGAACAACAGCGGAAAATACGGCACCAGCGAGTACCCCCTCCTTGCCTTAAATTCTTTTAATATACTATCTGTCGCATCGGCCCTATACACTTCATACGAATCATTCATCACCGACCGAACCCCGCTCAATTCTCCCGGCACACTATCATAGCCGTGTAAATAATCTGCCAATGCCGGCCCGCTGAATTGATCCAACACGAGCCCTTCACCTCCCGGCCCGGACCGCTTCACCTGTTGATCCGTATTCGCACCCGTAAGTACATAGATCATCCAATCGCCCGAAGGAAGCACCCCCTCGAGCCGCCCCCCCGAAACCACCCCCGGAGTAAGATCGACGGACCGCCCCCCCGGCCCCTCCGCAAGCACGGCAAGCACAAAATCCTGCGATCCCTCCGGCAACAATTGCCGGCGCAACGCGCCTCCTGCCGAATGAAAAGAAGTACAACTCTTGAGCATCTTAGCTCCCTGCGCCCTCGTCACCGATGGCCCCCCGAAAGGCCACGCCGAAGACAACCCCATATCCACCCCCATATGAAGCGCGGCAGCTTCATTGATCGTATAATGCAGCATGTCGAACCACCTGGGACTTCGAAATGATATATCTCTGTCTTCGTAACCCTTCACGCCATAAGTCGAAATAATGACAACACCGCCGAATCCGCTCCGGTGAAAAGATTGAAGCTGAAAATCTATGCTTTCTTTGGTCACTGCGCTTCCCAGCCAGAACCACCATACCCATGGCTTTTCCTGTGAAGTCTGGGCACGCAAAAGCCTGACGGGGAACAGCAACAACAAGAAAAGAAATAACCGGCGGGAAAAATACATCGCAAAAAAAATTTATAAGGGCCGCGCCTCCGGCGCGGCCCCCGGTTTTCCACTACTGATAGATCCACAACACCCCGTTCCTGTCATCCGCCCCACCAAACTGCGTTTGAATCGCAGCCTTCACATTCTGGGCATTGTAAGTATACTCCGTCTGAGGATACATCCATCTATCGGGGATCTTGTTATTGTTGCCATTGCCAGGCCCTACGGCCAGCACCGGCACCCCGGTGCGCAGGATATTATAAAAACTCTCCCAACCCGAATTATTAAAAAAGCTCAGATATTTCTGAATAAGGATATTATTCAGATCGCCATTGTACTGTACCTGCGATTGTGCGAGATAGGCGCTTATCTGCCCATCCGTGATCTGCCCCCCCGTCTGCTGATAGAACTTCATCGAGGCCTGGATACCATTCTGATAATACGCATTCGCATCCCCGGAGATCCATCCCCTGTTGATCGCTTCCGCAATATTGAAGCACAGCTCGGGATAACCGACGATGATCATCGGCTCTCCGGTGGCCGTAGAATAACGCGCCACATTCAGCGCCGAGGCGCTATCCTTCTTATTATAAATATCGGATATGGCGAGCCCGCTGCTGAGCCCATTATACGCCGTAATATCGGACGGTTGTTTCCCGGCGGCGACGGCCACCTGCGCCATCACACCCACGACC
>DASYSV010000448.1:0-3527 GCA_036010185.1 Puia sp. | reverse complement strand
CTGGCCCACGATGCTTGGGTTCGTGTCCGAGTATCTGCCGAAGACCGGGGCGCTGGGAATCTCGTTGATGGGTGGCGCGGGGATGTTCTCTACTTCGCTGTTCATTCCGATTATGGGTGGTTGGTTCGATCACTTCAAGTCTGCAGCTATTGCTGGCGGTGCCACTGCGGTGGATGCGGATCATCTCGCCGGGTCACAGACGCTGATGAAGGTCGTGATCCTACCCGTCATACTAATCGTCGTCTTTTCGCTGATCTATATCGTTCGGCGCAAAACGTATGCAGCGCATAAGCAACAGTTGCACACCGGGGCAGCCGGATGAGATTAGAGATGGATTAAAGGCGCATTAGAATTGTGTCGCCGCCGGCCGGGAACTGGATTTTTTTGTAACTTTCTTCTTTCAACGTGCTCAATAAAATGTCTAATAAATCCTCACGACGTACCGCTATCAAAACCATTGTTGCGGGTACCGCGGCACTAGGAACAGGCGGAATGCTATCTTCACTGAGTGCTTCCGCAAATGCTCTGGCAGCGAATAAAAAACCAAAGAAATTGAAATTAAAAGGAACGATCAATCATTCCGTATGCCGATGGTGCTACGGTGATATCCCGTTGGATCAACTTTGCGTGGCCGTGAAGCGGATTGGTTTTTCTGCTATCGACCTGGTAGGTCCGGCAGACTGGCCGGTATTGCAGGCACATGGTATCTTTTCGTCCATGTGCAATGGGGCGGAGATCTCGCTGACCAAGGGCTGGAACCATACGGAATATCATCCGACGCTGATCAAGAATTATACGGAACATATCGACCTGGTATCGAAGGCCGGATATAAGAACCTGATCTGTTTCAGCGGGAACCGCGAGGGAATGGATGACGAGACGGGGTTGAAGAATTGCGTGGCGGGGCTGAAGCAGGTGTTGTCGCAGGCCGAGCAAAAGGGGGTGATCGTCCATATGGAGCTGCTGAACAGCAAGATCAACCACAAGGACCAGATGTGCGACAATTCCAAATGGGGCGTCGAATTGGTCAAGCGTATCGGATCGCCGAATTTCAAACTGCTGTATGATATCTATCATATGCAGATAGACGAAGGTGACGTGATAAGGACGATCACGGACAATCATGAATATTTCGGGCATTATCATACCGGTGGAGTCCCCGGGAGGCATGAGATCGATGAGACGCAGGAATTGTTTTATCCGGCAATCATGCGGGGGATCGTTGCGACGGGATACAAGGGGTATGTCGCGCAGGAATTCATTCCGGCAAAGGCGGATAAGTTAAAGTCCCTCGAAGAAGGGGTGGTGATTTGTGACATTTAGAACTAAAAATATAAAATAAGGTAACGATTATGGCCGACAATACTTACGATGCAATCGTCATCGGATCGGGCATCAGCGGAGGCTGGGCTGCCAAGGAACTTACGGAAAAGGGTTTGAAAGTGCTTATGCTGGAGAGGGGGCGTAATATCGAGCATATCAAAGATTATCCGAGCGCCAATAAAGAGGCCTGGGATTTCCCGCATCGCGGGCATGCCACCCAGGAGATGAAAAAAGACTACCCTGTGTTGAAGCGCGATTATCCGCTCAACGAGTGGAACCTGGATTATTGGGTGAAGGACAGCGAGTGTCCTTATACCGAGGTCAAGCGGTTCGACTGGTTCAGGGGTTATCATGTGGGCGGCCGCAGCCTGATGTGGGGACGGCAGAGCTATCGCTGGAGCGATTTTCATTTCGAGGAAAATGGCAAACAGGGGATCGCTGTCGACTGGCCGGTGCGATATAAGGATATCGAGGACTGGTATACGTATGTAGAGAAATGGGCCGGCATCAGCGGCTCGAAGGAGGGTATCTGGCATTTGCCGGACAGTTCGTTCCTTCCGCCTTATGATATGACCTGTGTGGAGAAGGACGTTGCCGCGCGGATCAAGGATCATTACAAGGGACATCGTCATATGATCATCGGGCGGGTGGCCAATATCACGGTGCCGCACGAGGGAAGGCCCGGGTGTCAGTTCCGGAATAAATGCTGGCTGGGGTGTCCTTTCGGCGGTTATTTCTCGACGCAGTCCTCCACGCTGCCGGCGGCGATGGCGACAAAGAACCTTACGCTTCGTCCCTGGTCGATAGTTACGAGGATATTATACGACAAGGATAAGAAGAAGGCAACGGGTGTCGAAGTGTTGGATGCCGAGACCAACAAAACTTATGAGTATCATGCAAAGATCGTCTTCCTCAATGCCAGTACGCTGAACAGCGCCTGGGTGCTGATGAACTCTGCTACCGATATCTGGCCTGACGGGTTGGGTAGCAGCAGCGGCGAACTCGGACATAACCTCATGGACCATCATCTGGGTGTAGGCGCCAGCGGTATCGTGGAGGGTTATGAGGATAAATATTATTTTGGTCGCAGGGCGAATGGGATCTACATCCCCCGGTTTAGAAACCTGGATGGGGACAAGCGGGAATATGTACGCGGATTCGGGTACCAGGGCGGCGGCGGCCGGGAGGGGTATGATCATGAAGTACCCGAGTACAGCATCGGGAAGGAGTACAAGGAAGCGCTGACGGAACCGGGTCCCTGGAGGATGAATATCGGCGGTTTCGGCGAGATCCTTCCCTATCATGAGAACAAGGTAACGCTGGACAAGACGAAAAAAGATAAATGGGGGCTGAATGTGCTGTCTATCGATTGTGAATTGAAGGACAACGAGCTGAAGATGCGCAAGGACATGGAGGCCGATGCGATAGAGATGCTGACGATCGCAGGAGTGAAGAATATCAAGAGCAGAAGCGATAATCCTTTCCCGGGCAGGGGTATCCACGAGATGGGTACCGCGCGGATGGGTCGCGACCCGAAGACATCGGTGCTGAACTCTTTTAACCAGGTATGGGATGCGAAGAATGTGTTCGTGACGGACGGATCCTTCATGGTCTCGGCCAATTGCTGTAATCCGTCATTGACCTATATGGCCTTTACGGCGCGGGCTGCGGATCACGCCGTGAAGGAGTTGAAGAAAGGGAATATATGAATAAGTATGATGCCATAGTAATTGGTTCCGGGATCAGCGGCGGCTGGGCCGCGAAGGAGCTGACGGAAAAGGGGCTGGGCGTGCTGATGCTCGAGCGGGGACATCCATACGAGCATATCAGGGACTATAAAACGGCGAGCCTGGATCCCTGGCAGTTCGAGCATCGGGGCAAGGTTACGCAAGAGCAGAAGAAGGAACATCCGTATATCGCCAGGACCTGGGGCGCCACGGAAGCGGTGATCGACAGCTGGGCGAAGGGTATCGATTGCCCTTATACGGAGGTGAAACCTTTTAACTGGTGGCGGTCTTATCGGGTTGGCGGCCGTTCGACCTTGTGGGGCAGGCAGAGCTACCGTTGGAGCGATCATTATTTCGAAGCTAATGGACGGGAAGGCTGGGCGATCGACTGGCCGATCCGTTATAACGATCTCGAGCCCTGGTATGATCATGTGGAGCGGTTCATCGGAGTTAGTGGCAGCAGGGAAGGGTTGCCTC
>DASYSV010000447.1:0-6750 GCA_036010185.1 Puia sp. | reverse complement strand
TTTCCATTCCACCGTCTCCGTAGCCCCCAACGCCGTCTTATGGATATCCCGGTGCGGCGGCTGCGGCGTGTAACCGCAAAGATAGATGCCGCTCAGCAAAAACGCATCAGCAGTCCGGAACACACTCCCCACATTATGCATGCTGCGGATATTGTCCAGCACCACGACAACCGGCATCTTCTCCGATTGCCTGAATTCATTCACCGATAGCCGGTGCAGCTCATCCATTCCCAACTTGCGCATGCCCAAAGATACCATACCTTTAAAGAAAAACATCGCTCATGAGAAAACACTCCGTCCTGCTCGTCGCAGGCCTCCTGCTCCTGGCGACGACCACCAAGGCCCAGGATGAAAAGATCGACCTCGCCACTATCCAAAAGATCCGTAATGAAGGGTTGCAACATTCCCACGTCATGGACATCGCCTTCCACCTCACCGACGCCAGCGGCAACCGCCTGACGGCCTCCCCGGGTTTCTATCGGGCAGCCAATTGGGCTAAACAACAACTCGCCGAATGGGGACTCGCCAACGCAAAACTCGACCCCTGGGGCGATTTCGGAAAGGGATGGGAGCTGCAGAAATCCTATTTAGCCCTCACAGCCCCCTATTACAAACCCCTGATCGCCTATCCCAAGGCCTGGTGCGGAGGGACCGACGGTCCCAGATCCGCCGCAGTGATCCTCATCAGCGCCACCGATTCGGCCGGCCTCGACCGTTATAAAGGTCAACTGAAAGGAAAAATACTCATCCCCGAGATCGACGCAGTCTACCAGCAAAGCTTCAAACCCGATGCCGATCGCTGGACGGATGAGCAGCTCGATTCTATGTCGAAGGCCGTCATCCGCCCTGTAGATACCGCAGAGCTTCGCCGTCGCCGCGAACTCTTCCGTCGCGGAGGCAACCAGGCCTTCCTCAATACGCTTCACCGCATGGCAGAACAGGAAGGTGCAATCGCTATCCTCAGCATGTCCCCGCGCGGTCATGACGGAACACTTTTCGTCCAGGGCGGAGGCCGCTATCAACTGAACGACCAACCGAATTTCCTCGATATGGTCGTCACCCTCGAGGATTATACGTCCATCGTCCGCCTCCTGAAAGCGAACACCCCGGTCGCACTCGACATCGACGTCAAAACGAGATTCATTACCGACGATACCAAAGGCTACAACGTCATCGCCGAGATCCCCGGCACCGATCGCAATCTGAAAGACGAGGTCGTCATGCTCGGCGGCCATCTTGACTCCTGGCATAGCGCCACCGGCGCCACTGACAACGCCGCCGGCTGTACCGTGATGATGGAAGCCATCCGCATACTGAAAACCCTCGGCATCCAACCCCGGCGCACTATCCGCATCGCATTATGGAGCGGCGAGGAAGAAGGCCTGCTCGGCAGCCGCGGCTATGTAAAAAAGACCTTTGCCGACCCCGCCACCATGCAGCTGCTTCCCGCCCATGAAAAATTCGACGCCTATTTCAATATCGACAACGGCACCGGTAAGGTCAGGGGCATCTATCTGCAGGGCAACGAGGCCTGCCGCTCCATCTTTACCCAATGGCTGCAACCCTTCCACGACCTCGGCGCCACGACAGTGACCATCAATAATACCGGCGGCACCGATCACCAGTCGTTCGACGCCGTTGGACTGCCCGGTTTCCAGTTCATCCAGGACGAGATCGAATACAGTACCCGCACCCACCATACCAATATGGATTCCTATGAACATTTGCGACAGGACGATCTCAGCCAGATAGCAACCATAGTGGCCGCCTTCGTCTATAACACGGCGCAACGCGACACCAGGCTGCCCAGAAAGCCACTTCCGGCGCCGCGTCCTGCCGGCCGCGGCGGCTTCTAAACGGCTTCTAAGCACCTTCCAGGCGGCTTCTAAAATGCCGGCCGCATTTGTCTGAGCTTCCTTATTTTTGCCCCTCATGGCCAAAAGCAGCTCCGACACCCCTCTCATGCAACAGCATCGGGCTATCAAACAACGATATCCCGATGCTATTCTCTTATTCCGCGTCGGCGATTTCTATGAGACCTTCGGCGAGGACGCGATCGTAGCTTCAAAGATCCTTGGCATCACCCTCACCAAACGAAACAATGGCGCGGCCGCATCCGCCGAGCTCGCCGGTTTCCCCCATCATGCGCTGGACTCATATCTTCACAAGCTCGTCAAAGCCGGCCACCGCGTGGCTGTCTGCGATCAGCTCGAAGACCCAAAAATGGTCAAAGGCCTCGTCAAACGCGGCGTCACGGAATTGGTGACGCCAGGTGTAGCTCTCAACGACCGTCTGCTCGAAGGTGCAAGCAACAATTTCCTCGCCGCTATCTACTTCCCCGACAACGACACAACCCTCGGCCTGTCCTTTCTCGACATCTCTACCGGCGAATTCTTCATCGCGGAAGGCGACACCGAATACGCGGACAAGCTCCTTCAGACCCTCAAACCCGCCGAGATCGTCTTCCAGCGCAGCTTCCAACGTCATTTCAAAGAAGCGTTCGGCAGCCGGTGGTTCACCTATACGCTCGAAGCCTGGCTGTTCGAAGAAGCCTTCGCCACGGAGATCCTGCTCAAACACTTTCAGACCCATTCGCTGAAAGGCTTCGGCATCGACAAAATGAACGCAGGTATCATAGCAGCAGGCGCCGTACTTCATTATCTTAAGGACACCGAACACCCGCAACTGCAACACATCACCTCCATCCAGCGCATCGACCGCGAAGACTATCTGTGGATGGACAAGTTCACCATCCGAAATCTGGAGCTGATGGGCGGCCCCGTAAGCCTGCTCGGTGTCCTGGATAACACCGTCTCCCCTATGGGTGCACGCCTGCTCAAAAGATGGATGCTGATGCCATTAAAAGACGCCAGACAGGTCCGTCAGCGGCTCGACGCCGTCGAATTCTTTATAAAAGATCCGGGCCTGCGCTCCACCCTGTCTCAGCATATCCAGGCCTGCGGGGATATCGAACGGCTCGTCTCCAGGATACCGTCCCGAAAGATCGGCCCCCGCGAATGCTGGCAGCTGGCCAGAGGCCTCGAACATATCGCCCAAATAAAAGAGGCGGCAAAAGCCTTTCCCGAAGACTGGCTGGGCCAATCGGCCGAAAGACTCGATCCCTGCCCCGCCGTTCTCGAAAAGATCGGATCCACACTCAAAGAAAATCCCCCCGCTGCAGCCGGCAAGGGAGATACCATCCGCCAGGGCGTAAATGCCGATCTTGACGATCTACGCGATATCGCAACCGGCGGCAAAGAATATCTCGCCCGCCTGCAACAGCAGGAAGCCGAACGCTCCGGCATCACGTCGCTAAAGATCGGATTCAACAATGTCTTCGGTTACTATCTCGAGGTGACCAACGCGCACAAGAACAAGGTGCCGCAGGATTGGATGCGTAAACAAACGCTCGCCAATGCCGAACGATATATAACACCGGAATTGAAGGAATACGAGGAAAAGATCATCGGCGCAGAAGAAAAGATATTAACCCTCGAAGCGCGGCTCTATGAAGAGCTGCTGGTCTTCCTTCAGGAAGCGATCGCCCCGATACAGACCAACGGACACCTGCTGGCCGAACTCGATTGCCTGCTCTGCTTTTCCGCCAATGCGCTTCAATACACTTATAAAAAACCGCAGCTGCACGATGGCCGAGAGCTGGATCTCAAAGCCAGCCGTCATCCGGTGATCGAAAGACAACTGACATCGGGCGAAGCCTATATTCCCAACGATGTGCTGCTCGACCCCGCCACCCAGCAGATCATTATCCTCACCGGCCCGAACATGAGTGGCAAAAGCGCCCTCCTCCGCCAGACCGCGCTCATCACACTGATGACCCATATGGGCAGCTTCGTACCCTGCGAGTCCGCCCGGATCCCCCTCACCGACAAGATCTTCACCCGCGTTGGCGCTTCCGATAATCTCAGCGGCGGCGAGTCCACCTTCATGGTTGAAATGAATGAAACAGCCAGCATCATCAACAATGTCAGCCCCGACAGCCTTGTCCTGCTGGACGAGATCGGCAGGGGAACCAGCACCTACGATGGCATCTCCATCGCCTGGAGTATCGCCGAATACCTCCATAATTCGCCCAACGCACCCAAAACCCTGTTCGCTACCCACTATCATGAGCTCAATGAGCTGGAGGACAAGCTTTCCCGTGTCCGTAATTATCATATCACCAATAAGGAAGTAGGCAATAAGGTCATCTTCCTCCGCAAACTGGCGCCCGGCGGAAGCATCCACAGCTTCGGTATCCATGTCGCCCGGATGGCCGGCATGCCCCACACACTCCTCAGGCGAGCGGAAGAAATATTACACCAGCTCGAAACCAAACACGTCGGCACCTCCCCCGGCGATTCGCTCAGGAATATTCCAGCGCCCAAAATGCAGCTATCCATCTTCGACGAACACACCGAGGCTTTCCAACAAATACGCCGGTTGCTCGAAGATATCGATATCAACCGTCTCACGCCCGTGGAAGCGCTCCTCAAGCTCCAGGAAATAAAAAATACCCTGAAATAGCGGACCCTGCCCCTTTCCGTCAGGAAAAAGGGAACTTTTGTCCTCCCCTGAGTCCCTTATGTCCCTAAAAGTTTAGCGTACCGGTTCCTTGGTTAATTTACGCTAAACAAATGCTAAAAGTGTATGACCCGGTTTTCCTGTCAATTGCATGATTTCCGTCACTGGCTGACCGACTTCGCCAAGCTGCTCGGTCAACCCATCTGCAACGGCCGCCTCGAACTACCTCCCTACCTCGGGGAAGGGTATATCCGGGCAGGACATCTTCCCGCCGGAGTCTCCTACGTGATCATGGACTTTAGCCTGACAGAAAACATCTCCCTGATCCGTCTTCCGTCGCGGGAAGCCGGTCTTTGTCTTTTCTTCCATCCCGCGCCGCTGCTCACCACCACCCGAAAAGAAGAGGAGACAGTGCTCTCGCCGGACTACGTTATCAAACGCGTCGGACTCTTTTTCCCCGCACTCTTCCTCCACAGGCATATCCGGAGAGACATTCTGGATTGTTTGTTCCGGTACACGGAAAATCATCACGTCCCCGATGCGAAAGACCCTTTCTCATTCGAATATAAGCCTATGCTTGAGGACATCTTCAGTATCGAGGACGACTCCGCCCTGCTGCACCTCACGCTGCACAATCGTATACTGCTGCTCGCCGAAAAATTCCTCCATTCCTTTCTGTCGAGGGCGACCTATACCCCCCAGGGAAAGACTTGGGTCAGAAGCAAGGAAAAAGACCTCCAGGCGCTGAAGAATATCGTGCAAATACTCAGTGACAGCCAACTCTCGCAGTTCCCGTCCATCGACACCCTGTCCCGCACCGCGATGATGAGCTCCACGAAACTGAAAACGCGTTTCAAACAGATCTACGGTATGAAGCTGTACGAGTTCTATAATCGTAACCGCCTCGAACAAGCGCGCGAAATGCTCAGAACGGGGAATTACACCGTCAAACAGGTGGGCATCAATATCGGATTTTCCAACCTCAGCAATTTTGCCAAAGCCTTCCGCAAAGAATTTGGCCTTCTGCCTAAAGAGGTTTTAAAAAACAGGTAGCGGCCGTCCCTCCTCACTCTTCGAGCCTCAACGCACAGGCAGCGGCCGTCCCTCCCCACTCTTCGAGCCCTCAAGGCACAGGTAGCGGCCGTCCCTCCTCACTCTTCGAGCCCTCAACGCACCAGCCGCGCGCGTCCCTCCGCACTCATCGAACCCCGAACGCACCGTCCCTCCGCCTGCACTACATAGAAATACCTAAAAAATCAGGGCGAATCCCCCTGAAAGTTTTGTTAAATAGCCATTACAGCCAAAGCCGAAGCCCCCGCAGCCTCTATGAGCCATATTTTGCCGTAAATTTGCACTTTTGCATGGCACCTCAAACATGCCTCCAATATCCTGAGCTGAACTGATTGCCATTGAGAGATATTTGTTAATCGTGTAAAAACAGGTGAATATGGTAATGTACTCCTTCCAACTGGAAAACTTCGAAGCTTGGCTTTCCGGCCTCGCCGGCCAACTGAACGCATCCGTCAACGATCGTGTCCTGACCATCCCGGACGAGCTTGGCTCCGGAACCATCCTCGCGCAAAATATCAATCCGCAACTTTCTTATGCGGTCATGAACTTCAAACTCGATTCCGATCTGGAATTCCACCGGGAATCGGGCGCGGCCGGATTCGTCATCTCTTTTAATATGGTAGAAGTCCAGAAAGAGCTCCTGGTGGGTCACCGTCAGCATATCGTCTCCGACAAACGTCCTTTCCGGAATGATATCTTCCTGACCGATGCCCGTGACAGCCAATTTCTTCGCATCTCTGCAGGAAGCAACGTCCGCAGACTGCTCATCTTATGCTCGAACGAGCTGGCGCTGCAATACCTCCCGCAGGAGATCTTCGAAAAGATCGCCGCCTTCGCCAGGGAGAACAGTATCAGCGATCATCCGCTGTTCATCAATCTCTCCCATCGGACCATGCTGAAAGAGCTGTTCGAGCTCAAGGCGAACGATCCGCTGGGGTCGATCCGAAGACTCTCCGGGATCATCCATCTCATCGAGAAATTCCTTCATTCCTTTCTCCGCCAGGAACAGGCCGCACTTCCCCGCACCGTCAAAAAGAGCGATCTGGAAAGCATGCAGCATATCGAACACATCCTTAGCAGCCGTCTCGAAGGATTCCCATCGCTGGAGTCCCTCGCCCATGAGGTCTTCATGAGCACAAGCAAGCTGAAGAACCTCTT